>NZ_JACJFX010000104.1:0-1001 GCF_014164675.1 Propioniciclava sp. MC1683
CTTCACCAACTCCAGCTCAAGTGGATCGTGTTGGCGCCCGGTTCACGCGTCGTGCAGGGGTTCAGCAGGTGGGGCGTGCTGTATCGGCCGGGTCTAGCGTGACGGGTCGACAAAGCATGTCAGGCCCGCCGGGGTCCCGGATTGATGGTGTCCCCGGACCAGCTCATGTTGTCGTCCACACCAACCTCGAACGCCTCCAGGGCGGGATCGGCGAGCACGGCGTCCGCGACCGCGCGCTCGCAACCGAGCAGCGTGAACCCGAAGTCGATCTCGGTGGCCAGACACCAACCGTGGTCGTCCGGCCATACGAGGTTCGCCGACTGCACGAAGCTCTCGTCCTCGACCCACGTCTCGTGCGCGGCCAGGGGCGCCCGGAACAGGTGGTAGCGCCGGTGCGGCAGGGCCAACACCGGCTCGGCACCCCCCGGGACCCGGCTCGGCACCGGGACCTCGTAGGTCATCAGATCGGGGTGGTGCGCCTCGACCGCGCCGCCTCCCCAGAACCCGTAGCCCTCCCACACCGCGTAGGTCACGTCCCCAGACGCCTGCAGGTGCGCGACCAGCGCGTCGTGGTCGGGGCGCGGGAGATGGCCATCCGGCGGCCACAGGCTCGGGTGGCGCAGGGTGTCGAACATGTGGCTCCACTGCGCCAGGGGATGCAGGACGCGTCCATTGGACGCAGCAATCTCCCGCCAGCGGCGTCCATCCGGCAGGGGGTGCAGGACCCGCACATACGCCGCGAAGCCCGTCGGCACCATGGCACCCACCGGAACCCCAGCCGGTCCCCACGGCAGCAGCCGGGGCGCGAGCCAAGCCGACAGGGCGGCGTCCGTCGTGTGGCGAGGTAGGGCCATACCGCAAGGGTAAGGCCGTAGCGCCCCACTCCTGATGTGCGGGAACGGGGCCACCCGCTCGTCGTTGCGGACAGCGTTCAACACGAAGGCATACCGCGCTGCGGCAAGCGGAGCCGACACACGACCCTCGCGCAACCCGCGGCAGAT
>NZ_JACJFX010000105.1:0-962 GCF_014164675.1 Propioniciclava sp. MC1683
CGCCATGCTGGTGCACGCGCACGATCGTGGAATCGATCGATGCGACCCAGTCCAGGTCCCCGGACTGCTGCGCAAACGCCTGCGTCTTCTCCAGCACCTTCGCCCACACGCCCAGCTCGGACCACCGGTTGAAGTTCTTGTAGATCGTGTTCCAGTTCCCGAATCGCTCCGGCACGTCCCTCCACGGAGCCCCGGTCCGGAACCGCCACGCCGTCGCCTCGACCACCGTGCGCCGATCCAAGGGTGGACGGCCCGTCGACTTCGCAGTAGGGAACAGCGGGCCGATCACCGCCCACGCTTCATCCGAGATCACATCACGCGACACACATCCAGAATCTCCCGCAGACACCTCAAAGAGGTTTAGCAACACGGCCTAGGGTGTAGCCATGGCAATGGCAGAGCCCAGACTCGTCGACAGCTTCTGGGATCTTCGCGACGATGCCTTCGACCATCCAGAACGCTGGCGGGGGGTCACCGCTGAAGCTCTCTTCCAACGGCTCGCCGAGTACGTCGAGGAGGCAGAGGAACGCGGGGAGCCGATTCAATGGCGGCAGGACGTAGCGGAGCGCATGATCGCCTGGCGTGAAGCGGAGGGTTGAGGCCTGACACGAGTTGGCTACACGAGACCGGAGGTGGCGGCGTGCGGACTATGAACGTGCACCCACTGCCCTGTGACGGTGATCCGGAGTCGCCCGCATCTGCCGCGGGTTGCGCGAGGGTCGTGTGTCGGCTCCGCTTGCCGCAGCGCGGTATGCCTTCGTGTTGAACGCTGTCCGCAACGACGAGCGGGTGGCCCCGTTCCCGCACATCAGGAGTGGGGCGCTACGGCCTTACCCTTGCGGTATGGCCCTACCTCGCCACACGACGGACGCCGCCCTGTCGGCTTGGCTCGCGCCCCGGCTGCTGCCGTGGGGACCGGCTGGGGTTCCGGTGGGTGCCATGGTGCCGACGGGCTTCGCGGC
>NZ_JACJFX010000106.1:0-958 GCF_014164675.1 Propioniciclava sp. MC1683
GCGGCATGTCAGGTAATGGGATCGGAGGTGGGCTCGTCGAGGTTGTGAGGATCTTCCAAGTCGAACAGGTCGGCCGGCTTGCAGTCCAGTGCTTGGCAGATCGCGGTCAGCGTGGTGAACCGGATCGCGCGGGCCTTGCCTGTCTTCAGGATGGACAGGTTCGCCATCGTGATGCCCGTACGGGCCGATAGTTCGGTCAGCGTGACGCCGCGGGCCGTCAGGACTTTGTCGAGCAGGCAGACGACGCGGTGGGACGGTTCCTCAGATGACACCGGCCACGTCCTCCTGCAGCCGGGCACCCTCCCGGAACGCGACACCCAAGCTGCCCAGCACGAGCCCGCCCACCAGCAGGGGCACCGACAGGTAGATCGGCTGCATCCCGATCGCCCTGCCCCCGTCCAGCCCGTCCCACCACTGTGTGAGGAGGGCCAGGCCAACAGGGTGCAGGGCAGTGCGCACCAGGGTGCCGACAACCAGCACGACCGCCGCAGTACGCAACCCGGCCCTGACCTGGCCAGCGAAGGGCTGCCCCCACGCGATGTACTGCAGGGCGCGACGGACGGCGAGCAACGCGACGACGATCGCGATTGCCTCAAGCAACTGAGGGGTCACCGCGACAGCCCGGATCCACAGCGGGATCTCCTCGGCCCGCACCGAGGTGCTCACAGGGCGGCAGGTCTCCCCGTCGGCTAGGTCGCCACAGTGCGAGGATTCCAGCCACTCGAGTTGGAGCACTTGGGGCAGCACCGTCGCGCCCACGTACGCGTCGGAGCCCCCGGGGGGAAGGAGCAAGGGGCGTGCGGTGAGGGCCGCGGCCACGATGTACAAGTTCCATGCCGCCACGACCACGGCGACCATCACGAGCAGGACCCGAACCGCGCCGATCCTGCCGCCGCCCGTCCTTCGTTGATCCAAGGTCTCCAACACAGCGCCCCTTATCGATTCTCGATGTTATCGA
>NZ_JACJFX010000107.1:0-954 GCF_014164675.1 Propioniciclava sp. MC1683
ACGTGCGAGGAGTAGTAGGTGGCCAGGTCGACCGCGAGGTCGCGCAGCTCGAGGACCTTGACCTCCGGCGTCGGGGTGCCGCCGGCGGTCATGGCCTTGACGGTGGCCTCGGCGAGGCGGTCGCCGAGCATGCGGGAGCTGGACGGCGTCCCCATGCCGGCGCTGATGACGAGGAGGTGGGACATGTCAGTTGGCTCCCTTCAGGGCGGCCTCGTAGGGCGACTGGCCGGTGACGTCGTCGACGCCCACGGTGCGGTGCTCGGTCAGCGTGCCGGCGACGCGGGCCTTCTCGACCAGCGACGCGTGGGTCGGCGCCTCCGGGATGTGCGCGGGGCGGCCCTCGGCGTAGCCCTTGCGCATCTCGGGCAGGATCTCGCCGAGCAGGTCGAGCTGCTCGAGGACGGTCTTGAGCGGCAGCCCGGCGTGGTCGATGAGGAAGCCCTGGCGCTGGTAGTGGCCGACGTGCTCGACCATGCCGAGGTAACGCTCCAGCACCTGCTGCGGCGAGCCCACGGTCAGCGGGGTCATCTCGGTGAAGTCCTCCATCGACGGGCCGTGGCCGTAGACCGGGGCGACGTCGAAGTAGGGGCGGAACTCGTTCACGGCGTCCTGGCTGTTCTTGCGCATGAAGAACTGGCCGCCGAGGCCGACGATCGCCTGGTCCGCCTGGCCGTGGCCGTAGTGCTCGTAGCGGCGGCGGTACAGGTTGACCATCTGGGCGGTGTGCTCGATGTTCCAGAAGATGTTGTTGTGGAAGAAGCCGTCGCCGTAGTAGGCGGCCTGCTCGGCGATCTCGGGGGTGCGGATCGAGCCGTGCCACACGAACGGCGCGACGCCGTCGAGCGGGCGCGGGGTCGAGGTGAAGCCCTGCAGCGGCGTGCGGTACTTGCCCTGCCAGTCGACGACGTCCTCGGTCCACAGCCGACGCAGCAGCGCGTAGTTCTCGACGGCCAG
>NZ_JACJFX010000108.1:0-878 GCF_014164675.1 Propioniciclava sp. MC1683
GGCTCTTCACGAAAGAGAGTGGATGAGGGGTCGGAAGCCGCCGGCTTCGAGGAGTGACCGCAGTCGGTAGTTGGTGAGGTTGCGGAAGCCCAGCGCGATGCCGCGAAGGTGTTCCAGCCTGCCGTTGATCGCCTCGGTGGGACCGTTGGATGATCCGGGGTGGTCGAACCAGGCCAGGATGTCGTCGCGTCGGGCGTGCAGGGTCCGACCGAGCTGGGCCAGCTCGGCGAGGGCTTCGGGCACTGCGGTCTTGATGCGATCGATCACCCGAGTGAGGAGCTGCCTGCCGGTGCGGCGGTCGGGGGTGCGGTAGGCGTCGATGATGTCTTGGTAGACCAGCCAAGTGACCTCGACGGCGGCGACGTCGTCGTTGCTGAACAGGGCGTCCAGGCGGGCCTTCTGCCGGTCGGTGAGCAGGGTGCGTCCGGTGCGCAGGGTGCGTCGGGCCTTGTAGAGCGGATCGTCGCGGCGGCCGCGTTCGCCAGTGAGTTCACGTTGGACGCGTTGTCGGGTGGTGTTGAGCTTGTCGCCGGCTAGCGCGACGACATGGAAGGGTCCATCACGGCGGTGGCGTCGGGGATGGCGTCGGCGGCGGCGGTCTTGAAGCCGGTGAACCCGTCCATGGCGACGATCTGCACCCGGGCGCGGAACTGGTCGGTACGGGCCTCGAGCCAGGTCTTGAACACCTGCTTGGAACGCCCCTCCACCAAGTCCAGCAAGCGGGCCGGGCCCGTGCCGTCCCTGATCGGGGTGAGGTCGATGATGACCGTCACGTACTTGTCGCCCTTGCGTGTGTGCCGCCAGGCGTGTTCGTCGACGCCGACCACCTCGACGCCGTCGAGCCGTCCCCGGGGTGCCCGATCAGCACCTGGGTGCCG
>NZ_JACJFX010000109.1:0-855 GCF_014164675.1 Propioniciclava sp. MC1683
GGCAGGTCCTTGCGGTGGTCCTTCGAATGGCCGTACCGGCGGAACGCTTGGTCGCCTTCTTCTTCGGTGTCGCGTTCGAAGTAGGTGCTGGTCGTGTCGAACAGCAGTACGTCGACTTCGAGGTTGAGCAGGTTCGCCACCGCGAAGAACACGGCCTCCTGCACCTTGGCCTGGGCGTCCGCCTCGATCAGGACGTCCATCGCCCGATACGCCTGATCGTCATCCATCAAGGCCAGGCCGGGGATCGCCGCATCGTGGGAGGCCCACTCCGCAGCCGACAGCTTCGACATCGGATCGATCGCCCGGTTCGCCACCAACGCGAACAACACCCGCTCCACATCCGTGGTGAACCTTCGCGGGCCCAGCGCCTTCCGCAGCGCGTCATCCACGCCGAGCATCCGCCACAACCCGTCGAGCAGGTACACCGTCCCCATCGGACGGGACTCGGTGACGTGGAGGTGGTCACCGACCAGCTGGGCGGCGTCGCCGGGCAACGCTGCGGGGGCGGGTTCGCCCAGGTACCGGTTGATCGAGGCCACCAGCCGGGTCAGACCGTCCCGGTCCAGGCGATCCTCCCGGCCCAGGTTCAACAGGACTTCGGCGTGGGTGACGCCGTCGACCTTCCGGTTGTGCGCCACCTGCACGTACCGGACGATGCTGCCGTCCTTGTTCCGCCGTTGCGTGGTCCGCAAGTACATGCCCACCACTCCACCGCGTCCCTAGCCGTGGACACAAGCCCGACACGACAATTCGTGTGCCCACCGTTTTCAGCCGTTCCGGAACCACCGAATCGCGTTGACAAGCATCGATGCTCGCTCAGACCCGCCCGAATGCCCACCAACTGCGGAACTCGGG
>NZ_JACJFX010000110.1:0-830 GCF_014164675.1 Propioniciclava sp. MC1683
TAGGTGAAGTCCGTGACCCAGGTGTGATCGGGCCGCGGGGCGGTGAAGTCCCGGTTCAGCAGGTCACCGGCACGGACTCCGTCCTTGGCGGGGATCGTCGTGCGGATGCCCTTCGCCCTCGTGATGCCCGACAGCCCGAGCGCCCGCATGGCGCGGTCTACGGCGCCCCAGGACGCGTCCGGGAGTGCGGTGCGGCGAATCAGGGCGGTCATCTTCCGCCGCCCATACAGACCCTCCGGCGTCATCTTCCGCCGTGTCGTCCCGTCGGGCATCACCACGGTCGTCCACGCGGCCTCACGCACCGCGTCGACCACCTGAGCATCGGTGACCGTCCGGGCCGAGATGCGAGGCCGACGCCAGGCCCGATAGGTGCGCGCAGCGATCTTCACGCCCTGCTCTCGCAGGACGCGGACGATCGACTCGACTGCGTGACCCTCAGCTCGCATCTGGTCGATGAATTCCATCATCAGCGGTTGCGGGGGTCGAGTTCCCCCGCGAAGAAAGTCGTCGCCGCTCTCAGGATCGCGACGTCCTCACGCAGCCGCTTGTTCTCCGCCTTGAGGCGGCGGATTTCCGCGTGTTCTTCGCTGGTCTGCCCGCCCCTGTCGCCGGCGTCGATCTCGGCCTGGACTACCCACCGGCGCAGCGACTCCGCACCCACGCCTTCCTGACGGGCAACGGCCGCGATCGCCTTCGCGTTCGACGGATACTCAGACCGGTGCTCCAGCACGAGCCGCACGGCCCGCTCACGCACCTGGGGATCGATCATCTTTGGCATGACGCCATCCTTTCAACTCAAAAGGAAGCGGCACCAAACCTGAGGCGGTTCA
>NZ_JACJFX010000111.1:0-823 GCF_014164675.1 Propioniciclava sp. MC1683
CCTGGCACCGGCTCGGGGCATCAACGGCGCCAACCGAGCCCAGTCCTCATCGGTCAACACCGGCATCCGACTCACGGGACCTCACCCTGCCCGAGAAGCCCCTGCAGGGTAACGAGACACGCCCTAGGCGCCGAGCTGTTCGACGAGCGCTGTGAGTGCGCCGTCCACTTCGCCAAGCACTCCCGGCAGGACTGCCGGAGGGAACGTTGCTGCGTTGAGTGCGCTTTTTGGCGCTACCCCTCCTGGGATCGACTTCACACGCTCGGCGTACGCGAGGACGGCGTTGGCGACGGACGGGGTCTGCGCCAGCGACGTCGGGTCTACGCCGAGGGTGACGTACCGCGCCGCTTGCCAATGGCTCCCTTCGGAAAGCATCCACCCGATCGCGAGTGGTTGGCGGCGATCAGGTGTGTCGATGCGCAGCGCCGCTCCGCGTGAGCGCCACTTCACCTCAATGCCGAGGGTCTCGCACCGTGCGATGATGCTGCGAACCGCGTCGCGGTATGCGGGATCTCCGATGCTGGAGAGGTACTCGGCCTCCTCGACATCCTTCCTTGCGCCTTCTGTTGTTGATCGGGCAGCGTTCCAGCGTGCTGGTGCTGCAACGACCTGGGTGGCGTGTGCGATGAGCTCTGCGCCGGTCAGCTGGATCACCTCCACGAGGTAGAAGCGCCCGCGTCGCATGGTGGCGTTAAGCCTGAATCCACCGGCCTGGTAGCGGTGCGTTAAGCGAGGAAGTGCCCTCTGGTAAGGGAGAATGGGACTTGTATAGAGTTCCGTAGCTCCCCCAAGAAGGGCACTTCCGAGATGCAACTGTCTCACA
>NZ_JACJFX010000112.1:0-762 GCF_014164675.1 Propioniciclava sp. MC1683
TTTGTGACCAGGAGTCCTCAGTTCAGTGACGAGATGTGGGCGCGGATTGAGCCGTTGATGCCGCGTGGGGGCGCGAAGGGCGGCCGTCCGTGGAATGACCACCGGCGGACGGTGGAGGGCATCTGTTGGCGGTTGCGGACGGGGTCGCCGTGGCGGGACGTGCCGGCCGAGTTCGGATCGTGGTCGAGCTTGTGGCGCCGCTTCAACGCGTGGGCCCAGGACGGTACCTGGGACAAGATCCTCACCGCCATCGCCGGTTCACCGGAGGCAGAAGGTCTGGTCGCGGTGGTGGACGGCACGATCGTGCGGGCCCACAAGCACGCTGCCGGCGCCCGAAAAGGGGGATCCACCGAACTACAAGAATCCTCGGGCCGAACCAGCTGATCACGCCTTGGGGCACTCCCGTGGCGGGTGGACGACGAAGTCCCACGCCCTGGTCGACGCCTCCGGTCACCTGTGCTCGCTGGTGGTCACCCCGGGTCAGGCCGGTGAGAACCCCCGCCTGTTGGATGTGATCGATCTTGCCCCTCACCGGGTTGTCCGGGTGGTCGCGGACAAGGCCTACTCCCATCCCTCGACCCGAACCGAGCTCCGGCGGCGAAGGATCAAGGTGACCATCCCCGAACGCTCCGACCAGATCGCCCGTCGCAAGGCCAAGGGCAGCCGCGGCGGTCGCCCACCTGCCTTCGATCCCACCATCTACAAGGGCAGGAACGTGGTGGAACGCTTCTTCAACCGGATCAAGGAGTTCCGCGCCATCGC
>NZ_JACJFX010000113.1:0-743 GCF_014164675.1 Propioniciclava sp. MC1683
CCTCAGCCCGCAAAGCACGTCGCTCGGCAGCAGACAGCCTGTTCGAATGATTCGTCGTATCGGTCACAACACTCATCATGGTTCCTTCCGGTAGAAGGACCGCTTACACAAACCATCTGACAGCACCGCATGGCGTGGATCCTGTCCCACGTGCCGTCCTCGCTCCAGGTCCGGTGCCGGGCCCACACCGTCTGCCAGGGCCCGAACTCGGCGGGCAGGTCACGCCACGGACAGCCCGTCCGGTAGCGCCACACGATGCCCTCCACGATCAGCCGGTGGTCAGCCCACGGCCGGCCGCCCTTGGCTCCTGTTCGGGGCATCAACGGCGCCAACCGAGCCCAGTCCTCATCGGTCAACACCGGAGATCTCGCCACGCGAACTACCGTGCCCGAAACACCCCGCAAGGGTTGCGAGACACGCCCTAGGCCGGCTGACATAAACGCGCCCTATCATGCCACCGGGCAAGTACACCCGGTCAGGAGCAAGGCCTTTGTCGAGGCAGCAGCCGTCCGCCCGATCGGGTGGCCACGACCACCCGATCGTGCGACCGTCGGCGCGTTACTGCTTGGCCTCAACCGCGAAGAAGGCCCCCGTCCGGCTTACCGGGTCGTTAATGGGCTCTTCACGAAAGAGAGTGGATGAGGGGTCGGAAGCCGCCGGCTTCGAGGAGTGACCGCAGTCGGTAGTTGGTGAGGTTGCGGAAGCCCAGCGCGATGCCGCGAAGGTGTTCCAGCCTGCCGTTG
>NZ_JACJFX010000012.1:0-94194 GCF_014164675.1 Propioniciclava sp. MC1683
CCGACGGTCCCGTGCTGCGCACGGCTACGGGCCGCTACGCGGCCCGTCTGGACGGTCACCAACGTCGCCTGCGGCGCCGCTAGGTGCCGCAGGCTAGGGGCCTGGCCCTCGCCGGCTCCTCGCGTCCCCGGCTCCCGCAGCCCCTGGTGTGCCCGTTCTGGGCATCCACACTTACGCGCTGTTTACTGTCGGAACATCCCGATACAGTGATCACTGTTAGCAACTGTTTGAAAGGAGCCGCCCCCATGGCCACCCCCTGCCCCACCTGCGTCGAGCTGACGCACGACGCCGAGCTCCCACGCCAGCCCGAGGAGCCCTTCCCCACCCGCTGGTGGCACTGCGACCGCTGCAACAACCATCTGGAGCGCTATCGCGGTGAAGCTGACGTCACCTGCCGCTGCGGGGCCAGCTACAACGCCTTCGGCCAGCGCCTGCGCGACTCCTGGCGGGAGAACCCATCGTGGAACCACCCTGAGGTTGGCCTCGACGACCTCGAGGGCTACGAACGGGCCTGCGTGGCCGCGGAGCGCTACTAGAAGCCCCCGCGCGAGCAGGGGCCGACCGGACCCCGCTCGCGCGACAGCGCCCCTCCTCGAGGTCTCCCCGGATGGGGCCTGAGGAGGGGCGGACAAAGAATCGAAGAGAAGGAGATCAGGATGATCGTGGTCAATCTGAACAAGAGCTACCCGGAGTTCGCGGCCGCCCTGGGTCAGTCAGGGAAGAAGGATCCCAACGAGATCTTGATGCGGGATCTCAGGCCGTTGGCTGCGATCACGGCCGGAGACTGGTTCCGCATCACCGATCTGAGGGCGCGGCAGTACGGCGACGTCCTTGTCGGGTGCTTCGCAGCTCAGGTGGTGTCGATCTACCACATCGTCGGGTGGGAGCAGCAGCCGGATCAGACGATTCGATTCGAGGTGAAGCCGGCGATCGAGTGGGCGGCGATGCTGGGCACTGGGCAGCCTGGAGGCCCGTGGAAGCAAGGCGAGGCGCGAGGGTCTCGGTTCGTCGACAGCGCGAGTTATCGCGAGCGCTACGAGCGCCCCACGACGAAGGGTCGGGACACGGCGTCCTGGAAGCGCCTGACGGGTGAACTGGTGCTGAGGCACCAGGGGCTGATCGAGCGCGAGCCGATTCCGGTGGAGTCGGTGGCTCATCCGGCGCACATGACCGTTGAGTGGCCCGGGATCCCGCCGATCGGATTGCAGTTCACCTCGACGGGGATCCTCGAGATTGAAGTCCCCCAAGGACTGCGGACCAGGGTGGTACACGCCAAGGACATCACGGCATCCGATCAGCAGATCGCGGCCAAGCTAGGGGTCTCGGTCAGCACGGTCCGCCGCTGGAAGCGCCGCTAGGTGACGGGTAGGGCCGGCTGCAGGGGTTCGTCGACGTGGTCGGCGTGTTCCAAGCCAGAGTCGCTGCGTACGACGCTCGCGCCGCGCTGCAGGACGTCTCCACAAGTGCTGCAGGTGCCGACACCGTCGTCCTCGACGGTCTCCAAGGTACGAACGTGTTGGGGTCGTGCTGATGCGCTCATGCCCAGAACAGGTGTGAGCGCGTGACCATCACCCCAGTTCTCGCTCGCGCTGTTTCATCTCATTCATGCGGCGGAAGTCCTGGACGTCCCACCCTTCGTCGCGCAGGGCATTGACCAGGTCGTCGTCCGGTACCCACCGCGAAGTACAGGTGATGACGACGCATGCGTGCGCTCCTTCAGGACGGAAGCTCAGCTCGGGAACGTGTTCGATGTGCTTGATTATCAGAGTCAGCTCAGAGTTCAGTAGTGCGGGGCTGAGGTAGCCGGGCAAGAAGTGGTCGTCCTTGGCGGGGGGGATAGCGAAGAACGCCCCCTTGGTGGAGAACGTGACCTCGAGGTCAGGGTCGTCGTTACCGGGGCGTGTGTAGAAGATGTGTGCGCGGATGTCGGCTTGGTACTTGGCCACCGCTTGGGGGGGGTGTTGTCATGCCATCGATCATGCACCAGGTGGGTGTCCCACTCCATCCCCTCAACTGGAGGTGTCCAGGATGTCCGTCACTTCGGCGTCGGGGGCAGCAGGGCCGAAGTAGTTGAGTTCCAGGTCGCGTGCAAGGAACTCGCTGAGGCCCTCGTCGCCGCCGTTGATCCACGCCAGCTGGGCCTCCCGCATGGCCTCGGGGCCGAACCGGCGGCTGACGACTCGGTTGCGGATGTCGTTGCTGACGCGGGAGTTGAACCGGATCTTCAACGAGGTGGTGCTGTAGGCGCGGTCGAGGGACTCGTCGCTGTTGGCCAGTCGTGTTGCGCGGACCTCGCGGCGGATCTCCTCCTGGTGGGCCTGCTTGGGGCGGGACTGGCCGGTGAGCCAGCGTCCGATCGTGCGCCCGGAGACGCCTAGGGCGCGGCCGGTGGCCTCTCGGTCGATGCCGCCCTTGGCGTTGCGGGCTGCGATGTACTCCAGCTGGCCGCGGAGGTCCCGACTGCCAGGCATGTCGGTGGGGCGCTGCTCGTGGGTGAACAGCGCCCCGATCGATGCACCGGTGTCGTGGCCGCCAACCCATGCCGGCCGGCGGCTCTCGGACCGCTCCGCGGCTTGGAGGGCGTGGAGGCCCTTGGGGCTGTGTTCGCCGGCCAGCATGCGTCGCACGGTGTCGCGGGAGACGCCCAAGCCGCGGGAGGCGCCGTGGATGCTGGCCGTGCCGTCCTCGGTGGTCTTGAACAGCGCATGGATGCGGTCGCTGATCGACGGTGAGTCGGGCATGGCTTAGGCGTCCCAGTTGGTGCCGTGGTCGGTGATGAGGCGCATCACCGAGACCGGGCGGGCGGCGTTCTGGTTGGCGGTCAAGGCGTCGAGCCAGCGGTCGATCGCGATGAAGCCCTTGGGCTTAAACTTGCCCAGCGCACGGCTGGTGAGGGAGTCCTTGTCGGTGCCGGGCCACACGTCGGCGGGGTCGGTGGAGGTGCCGAGGTACACCACGGCGTCGGTGTCGCCGATCGCGACCGGGACCGGCTGGGCCGGGTGGTTGGTGTGGAGGCGTTCGACGGCTCGCAGGGTGTTGGTGGTGTGGTAGCCGACGATCTCGGCGCGCCAGTGCGGGTAGTAGCGCTGGGCGGCTTGGAGGGGGTCGCGTCCGTTGGTCTGGGCGAGTGCTCCGATTCCGCCGGCGTACATGCCCTTGTAGGCCCGGCTGGCCACCAACGCCTGGGCGTGGGGGTCGCCTTCGTGGGCGAGGCGGTCGAGCGCGTCTCCGGCGTCGCGCATGGTTGCCTGCCACTGCTTGAGCTGGGGGCGGCTCTCGGCTTCGGGCCAGGTGTAGGCCTCGAGGATCTCCACGTCGATGTCGTGCTCGAGGAGCCAGCTCAGGCGTGCGTTGCAGGTCCATCCCGAGGTGCCCTCAGGCTGACCGGCCGGGTTGAGCGCGTCGAAGCCACGCAGCCATGGCAGGGGCTGGTCGGTGAGCGGCGCGAGCCGGTAGATGCCGGCGATCTTGCGCTCGAAGGTGGTGCCGTGCGGATGGTGGATCGGATCGCCACTGCCGAGGATCGCGTTGCCGGCCGAGGCGAGGTAGGAGCGCCGGCGGTCGAAGACGTGGGCGAACCCCGAGCCGTGCTCCTCGAGGAATGCTTCGACGGCGTCCTGGTCGAACCATTGCGGGTTGGCGCCGGCGTCGTTCAGCTCGATGTCGGGGATGGTGACCGCGGGCATGCCGTGCGTGGTGGCGTAGGCGATCGACTGCAGCCCGGTCTGGCTCGGAGTCACAGACCAGGGGAACTTCACGGTGCGGCACCACACACCCAAGCGCTGGGCGAGTTCGGCGGGGGTCGGGTCGCCCAGGAGCAGCGCGTCGTAGCGACCGTTGCCCCACGTCATGCCGGTGATCACCGCGCTCTGGTTGCCGCGGTAGAGCTTGATCCAGGGCTTCTCGACGGCCCCAGTGACGTTCCACCCTGCCGCGGTGGCAGCAGTGAAGAACTGCGTCTGGCGCATCGTGCGCAGAGCGTCCTCGGCCTCGTCGATGGACTCGATGGCGACAGACGGCAGACCGAGCTGCTCACACATCGCCGGTGCCAGCCAGACGCGAGCAGCTTCGGGGCGATGGTTGCGGTTCCCGCCCCACCCGATGCGGTTGGTGGCGGCCCACTCGACCAGGTCGCCGGCGTGGGTGATGTGTGCCGGCGGCTGGATGCGCGTGCCGTTGGTGAGCCATCCACCGTCGACGTCGAGCACCACGCTGTCGCTGACGAACCGCTCTCCTGACGGTCCCGGAGGGGTGGTGGGGGCCGGCTTGGCACTGGGCAGGGTCACCGGCTTGGTGCGATTGGCCACCGTCTCGGCGCACTCACCCATGTGCAGTGGCAGCCCGGCCAACGCCTGCCCAGCGGGCTCGGCGCACACCACGCAGGGCTTGTGCTCCGGCAGGTGGGCCCAGGTCTCGGAGGCCGGGGCACTGACCTGCTGGCGGGCACGCTCGGCCCGGGTTGAGGCCTCCCAGCAGTCGGAGTGGATTGGCAATCCGTCCACCTGCAGGCCGGAGGGCTTGCTGCAGATCGTGCACGGCTGGCTGGGGTCCAGCGGGCTGCTCCATCCCTCGTGACCACCGCGGTCGAAGAGTCGGCTCGTGGGCACGTCGGACTCCTTACGCGCGCTATGTGTGATTGCACCTGTTACACCTGTTGCACCTGTTACAGGCGTAGTCACTGGCATATTGGCACCTGTTGCAGGGAGGGGGGTTTCCTGTTGCAGGTGCTGCTCGGGGCCTGTTGCAGGAGGTGTGGGCGGCTCGGCGGTTGGATCGTCGACCATCTCGTCGGGGATGAACAGGCGGTAGCAGCGGATCATCTTGCGGGCAGAACCTCGGCCCAGCTGCAGCAAGGACTGGAAGGTCGTGCCGCGGCCCTTCTTGGCGCTGCTGGAACGCACCAAGATCTCGTCGGCCTCCAGCTGCTTGGCGGCCAGGGACAGGTTGATGCCGGCGTCTTCGCCGAACCGCGTCCAGGTCCCGGGCATGACGCACACCGAGCCGTCCCGGTCGAGGATCCCGTGGATGGTGGCCAGGATGCCGTGGCCGGGGAGGGGTTCGGCGTTGGAGTCCCCGAACGGGCGGGCCTCGGCGTTCTCGAGGTAGTCGTCGATGCGTGGCCACGCAGCGGGCATGGACACCATCGACTCCGAGATCAGGGCCAGCAGCCGCTCTGCCTCGGTCTCGGGTGCTGCCCACTCCGCAAGGTACTCGTCGATTGCGATGAGGGTGGACTGGGTCAGCTGGTCGCCGGTGCCGAGCAGGTCGTCGATCATCAGGCTGCCAGCGAGGTGGGCCAGCAGCATGCGTGCCACGTCGGCAACATCCCCCTCGGGCAGCGGCCGTAGCTCGTGGGCGGCTCGGAGGTAGTGAGATGCCTTGGCGGTGTCGATGGTCTCGGTGATCAGAAGCCCGAGGTGGCCGTAGCAGCCGTTCAGCAGGCCCCGGGGCTTGGTGGGATCGCTGTTGATCAGACGCAGGGCCTGCTCGGCGTCCGCAGTGATCGGGGCGTCCAGCTCCACCACGCGCCGCGGGATGCCCTGGTTCTCGCCGGAGTCGATGCCTTCGGTGAGGCGAGCGTTCGAGGTGGTGAACAGGATCCCGTGCCAGGGCGCCCCGATGGAGGCGCGGCCGGCGCGCAGGTCGGTGCGAGCCCGGCTGACGCCCTCGGAGACGCTGTAGATGATCTGGGCCCACTGCTGCTTGGACATCTTCGCCAAGCCGCCCTCGTCGCGGTAGATGGGCAGCATGCCCAGCTCGCCGAGCAGCTGGGGCAGGGCCATGTGAGAGAGGTTCCACGGACCGAACAGGGACCCGGCGTTGCCCTCCTCGATGGAGTTGCCCCAGATACCGGCAGCGACGCGGAGCCCTTGCGTCTTGCCGCGCTGGGCGGCGCCGGTGACCGAGAAGGTGTGGGACTTCACCCCGAGTGCGTGCACGAACGGGGCGATGGCGGAGGCACCCATCATGTGGGCGAGCTTCGGCGCGGCCGCCGTCTCGGCAACGATGGCCCGCCAGCCCTCCAGACCTTCGGTTCGCTCAACCTGAGGGTGGGTCTCGAAGTACTGGTCCGGCTTCTCGGCGGGGACGTCGATCCGGCCGGTCTCGGGGCTGAGTCGGGGGGTCGACTCGCACTCGGGGGCTTCCTTGGCGTGCACCGTGATCGCGGTCGCGACGGCTTGGATGACCTTGGGGTCATACGACAAGGCGATGCCCAGCGCGTTGGCCCACGACCCTGACCGGAGGGCGTCTGCGTTGAAGGGCACCGGAGTGTCGCCGGCGTTCATGGCCAGCATGTACGACATCGACGTGCGCTGGCCGCGGCCGTCGCGCCGGATGACCCGGGCGGTGACGTGGGGCAGTTCGGCCATCCAGATCCACTCTCCGGGGAGATCTTTGGTGCCGCGGCGGTAGCGGTAGACGCCGCGCTGCGTGTTGGCGCCGTCGTCGTAGCGCCATTCGTCGCGGTCGGTCATCTGGATCCGGTGGGCAGGCACGCGCCGGTGGCTGCTGGTGGGCAGGAGGATAACGTCGGCGTCCGGCTGCTCTTCGTTGTCCTCAGCGATGTTCAGCAGCTCGACGAGGTCGTCGTCGACGGTGGCCTCGCAGGAGCGGTAGATCTCGGCGACCGGGCCGGTGGCGTCGGCGATGATGGCGTCCAGCTCGACGATGTCGTGGGGGCGGGCGCCCACGAGTCCGGTGAGCTTCTCGCGGAGTCCGTGGAGTGCGCGCAGGTGGTCTCCGGCCTCAAGCGCCCAGCGGTGTGCCAGCCTGCGCCCCTCTGCGGCGCGCTTGGGCGCATTGTCCTGGTCGGCCAGCGATCGCTGCCAGTGAGCAGCCGACTCGCGGGCCACCTCGGCAAGATCGCGCATGCGGTGGGTCTTGTTCTTGCCTCCGCGCGCGATCGCGAGGAGTTCCAGCACCTGCAGCTGGGTGACGTCGACGAGGACGAACTGCTCCAGGTCGAAGCCCGCAGCCAGATGGTCGTAGGCGTCGGACTTGGGAGCCAAGGTGGCGGGCAGCCAGTAGGTGACGCTGGCAGCCACACCCTCCAGCAGCGGACCAACGATGAGCGCCCGACGGAAGCCGACGGCGTCGCGGTCGCACACGATGTTCACGTGGGCGTCGCGCAGATCTTCGGCATCGTCGGCGGTGAAGTTGAGGGCCCCGGAGATGTTCGTGGTCGCGGTGCCGCCAGCGGTCTGGATGGCCTTGGCGTCCTTGTGGCCCTCGGTCAGCCACACGGGCAGTTCCTGCAGGACAGCCAGATGGACCTCATGGGGGCACCACAGCGGGACCCGGAGGCCCTCCGGCTTGGTCTTCTGGGTGCCGCCGTGCCCGTCGGTGTACTCCTGGTAGAAGGTCTTGTGGGTAACGGGTGACCCGTCGGCCCCTCGGAGGACCTCCTCGAGCCGGACGCTGGCAGCGACCACCTCGCCATTGCTGTCGATGTGCTCGTAGCGGTCCGTCTCGCGCAGCTTGACCAGGACCTCGAGGGTGGGTTCTTCCGGCTGCGCGATCAGGCGCGGCAGCGGACCCAGCCGGCGCGGCTTCTCCCGCTGCTCCCGCTGGGTGCGCTGCGGCTTCGGCTTCCCCTTGTTCTCAGCGCAGAAGTCGTGGATGTAGCGGCCGTGGTCATCAGGGATGGCGCGCTTGCCGCACACCTCGCACTCGCCGAGCGGCTCGTCGTAGACGTCGTGGGGCTCCAGTCCGAGGGCCGCCGTGATGTCGGCTTCGGTGCACTGCTGGGAGAAGCAGTTGAGCAGGGTGCGGCGCGTGTCGGGCATGTACCGAAGCGACAGGCTGGGGTGGAGGTCCTTGTGGCAAGGGCAAGAAGCTGTCGCGGTGTCCCCCCGCTTCTTGACCCTCTCCAAGCGCGCCAAGATCCGGTCGAACGACCGGTCGTGGGCGGTAGAAGGCGTGCTCATGCAATGCCCCCGGCACGCCGATGTCGGCAGGGGTACTGGACCGCAACCCGATTTCGGGTACGCTGAGCGGCAGTGAAGCCGGTCACGATAGACCTCCACTTTGAGGGACTCCCCTTCCAGCCGCCAAGCATTCGGGGGGGTCCCTCAGTCATTGTCTGAGGGGTGTGCTTACGCGCTGAGCAGGTCCCTCCTCTCGACCAGGACGTCAGCGTCGTCGAAGTGGTGGCGAGCCGCCAGGCGGGCTCGGATGTAGTCACTGAGCGTGCAGCCCAACTGGCCGGCGTTGCGCACGTAGACGGTGTGGTGTTCGACAGGAACCCGGATCGTGGTTCGCTTGCCCAGTCGCGAGTTGGCTTGGACGTCGGGGAGTCGGATGTCGAAGACGGTGATCTCCGGAAGGACCTCGCGGATGTACGAAGGCACGTCGAGGTCGTGATCCCGCGCCAGCTCGGCGCAGAGGTACTCCGAGAGTGCGAGCTGGCGGAGTTCAGCCTGGCGGAGGTACTCCGCCAGGTGCTCAACTGGCAGCGCTGCGATGATCGTCTTGCGATCGCCGCGAGGCGTTCGACCAGTCTTGCGCCCTCCTGCGATGGTTGCCATGGGATATGCCTACCGCAGGCGAGATTCAGAAACCGCGAGCGACACGCCAGATTCTGAAACATCCACCGTGCGCCTCCCCATTCCGTCCGAAACTCACCCATGCTGACAACAGGTGTCTGGCTGTGACCGGAACCGCGCTCCCCTGCCCGAGTGATTGTTTGGCCAGGCACTCCATGCGGTTCCTAGACTCGCCCTCAAGGCGGTCGCAGCGGTGCGACGTGCCCGTAACCGTAGAGAGGATCTGCCTGACGTGTCACGGCTGACTGACCTGATCGCCCAGGCCAAGGCGAAGGATCCGACCCTCGGTGCGGACTTGGAAGCCGAGATCCGGGTGCTGCAGGAGCGCCGGCCGTTCGGACTGAACTTTGAGCGGCACCAGCCGGAGGCCGTCGAGCTACCGGGCAGGGCCGTCCGCAAGGGCGACAAGGTGCGCGTCCTGCCCCCGCGGGGCCAGACCCAGCGCGGGAACCAACGACTGTGGCGGGTCAACCGCATCAACTCTGTGGACGGTGAACGGATCGCTCACCTGGAGCACGCCGGCCCGGCCGACACGGTCGAGACACAGACGGTCCTCGTGGACGACGTGGTGGTCGTTGCCGAGTTCCGCGACCCCATCTACCCCGGCCTCCGGTCTACCGGCCAGGTTGAACGTGGCGGCGCGGACGAACCGTTCCACACCGTCATCAATGCCGAGAACTACCACGCACTCCAAACCCTTCTCTACACCCATCGCGGCCAGGTGGACTGCATCTACATCGACCCGCCCTATGCGACGGGCAAGGACGACTGGATCTACAACGACCGGCACGTAGACGCGGATGATCTGTACAGGCATTCGAAGTGGCTCGCGTTCATGGAACGTCGGCTTCTGTTGGCCCGTGAGCTGCTGAGGGACACAGGCGTCATCATGGTTGCGATCGGGGACGACCAGCACCACAGGTTACGAATGCTCTTGGACCAGACGTTTGATGAGAGCAACTTCATCGCGAACATTACTTGGCAAGGGAGCGGGAAGAACGACTCTCGATTCACTTCGGGCGGGGTCGACTACATGCTCATCTACGCCAACAATGCCTCGGTGCTGCGAGAGGCAAACGTGCGCTGGTCGGAACCTAAGCAAGGAGTCGAGATCCTTCGGCGGTGCGCCGCGGAGGCGTGGGCACAGGCTGAGGGAGACCCGTCCAAGGCCACGGCGGAGTTCCGACGACTTGTTCGCCCCCACCGTTCCGAACTGGAACCCGCCGTCTATCGGTACGACCAGATCGACGCGCGAGGGCGCGTTTTCCAGGCCGACAACCTGACATCCCCCAACCCGCGGGCGAACCTGAGATACACGCTGACCCACCCCATCACAGGGGGCACCATCCCATTCCCAGAGAAGGGTTGGCGCTATTCGCGGGACACGATGGACGCACTCATCGCTGACGACCGAATCCTGTTCGGGCCTGACGAAACCACCAGACCGCGATACAAGCGGCTCCTCGACGAAATGGAGTCGAGGGTGCCGTATGAGACCTTCACACTCAGCCGCATGCCCGCCTCAAACCGGCTTGCAGGGATACTTGGTGAGAAGCGATTCCCGTACCCCAAAGATCACACGGTTCTCATGCGATGGCTGGGCATTGTGGCGGGAGATGACGCGATGATCTTGGACTACTTCGGCGGATCAGGCACCACCCTGGAAGCGGTGGTCCGACTAAACGACATGGATGGGGGGAGTCGCCGGTGTGTGCTCGTCACCAACAACGAGGTCGGCGCCAAGGAGGAGCGGAGTCTCCGCAGGGCTGGCTTCCGTAAGGGCGACCCGGAGTGGGAGGCCAAAGGCGTGTACGAGTACGTCACGAAACCCAGGGTCAGCACCGTGGTGTCGGGCGTGCGGCCCGACGGGTCGACCTACGACGACACCGTGGCCGCGAACGTGGAGTTCTTTGACTTGACGTATGAGTCGCCGTGGCGGGTCGCGCGTAACCGTGACTTCGTGGTGATCGCGCCGTTGCTGTGGCTGCGCGCCGGCTCGCGGGGACGGCGGATCGACACCGTGCCGGAGCAGGGCTGGGACGTGGCCGACACATACGGGGTGCTGGTGAACCTGGACGCGGCCAAGGACTTCACCCGCGCAGTGTCAGACACCGATGGTGTGGGGTTGGTGTTCGTGGTCACCGATGATGACCGTCGGTTCCAGATGGTCGCCAAGTCGTTGCCGGAGACGGTGGAGGTGGTGCGCCTGTACGAGTCGTACCTGCGCAACTTCGAGATCAACACGGGCAGGCGGTGACAACGTGCGGTACACCCTCAAGGACTACCAACAGGACGCGGTGCGCGACATCTTGGGCAACCTGGCCGAGGCGCGGGAGATGTTCCACAACCCGAGGTTGCGGCGCACGTCCCAGTTCGCGCTGACGGCGACGACGGGTGCGGGTAAGACGGTCATGGCCGCGGCGGTGATCGAGGCGCTGTTCTACGGCCACGACGAGTTCGGGTTCGAGCCGGACCCGTCGGCGGTGGTGCTGTGGTTCTCCGACGACCCGAACCTGAACGAGCAGACCCGCTTCCGGCTGCTCGCAGCGTCCGACGAACTGAACCACTCCGACCTGCGCGTGATCGCTCATCCGTTCAGCGAGGAGAAGCTCTCCCCCGGCAAGGTCTACTTCCTGAACACCGACAAGCTCACCCGCACATCTCGACTCACCCGCGGCCACGACGCCGGCGACGAGGACAACCAGATCCCCGATCTGCGCGCGTCCGTTCGTCCGGACCTGCAGGGGTTCACGATCTGGGACACGCTTCGCAACACGATCGAAGACCCAAACCTCACCCTCTACATGGTGCTGGATGAGGCTCACAGGGGGTTCGGGACGAAGGCGTCGGCGGACAAGCCGACCATCGTGCGACGACTCGTGAACGGACACGGCGACGTGCCGCCCGTCCCGGTCGTGTGGGGCATCTCCGCAACAGTGGACCGGTTCGAGCAGGCCATGAAGGCCGCGGAGGTCGCGGAGTCCCGGCGCGGCCTGGACCGGGTGCAGGTGGACCCGGCCAGGGTGCACGCCTCCGGGCTGTTGAAGGACACGATCGTGCTCGACATCCCGGCAGAGACCGGCGTATTCGACACGGTCCTGCTGACCCGCGCCACCCGCAAGATCAAGGACTCCACGAGTGCCTGGGCCGAGTACGCCGCCACGCACGCCGACCAGACCGGAGACGGCACCAAGACCGACCCGGTCGTGCCGCTCATGGTGTTGCAGGTGCCGAACACACCCGACCCCGACATGGTGGCCCGCGCATTGGACGTCGTGTTCGACGAATGGCCTGAGCTCGGTGGGGACGAGGTCGCGCACGTCCTCGGCGACCACACCACCCAGGCGTACGGGCCCTACGCGGTCAGGTACATCTCGCCGGAACGGGTGCAGGACGACACGACCGTGCGAGTCCTCATCGCGAAGGACGGCATCTCGACCGGGTGGGACTGCCCCCGCGCGGAAGTGCTGATGTCGTTCCGGCCGGCGAAGGACGCCACCCACATCACCCAGCTCCTGGGTCGCCTCGTGCGCACTCCACTGGCGATGCGCATCGAGGGCAACGAGGTCCTCAACAGCGTGGAGTGCATCCTGCCGTTCTTCGACCGGAAGACCGCCACCCAAGTCGTGCAGATCCTCACCGGCGAGCTCGACGGGTTCCCCGACCCGACCGGCCGGCGCGTCCTGATCCGCCCCGAGACCATGACCCCCAACCCGGACGTGCCAGAAGCTGTGTGGGATGCGCTCGTCGAACTCCCATCCCAATCGCTGCCACGCAAGGGCGCCAAGCCGGTGAAGCGGCTTACCGCCCTCGCGCACGCCCTGGCCGTCGACGGACTCAAACCCGACGCCGGCGCGGCCGCCCACCAGGAGATGCACGCCGTCCTGAACGGTGCCGCGGCACGACACAAGGACAAGCTCGACACCGCCGTCGCGGAGATCTGGACCGTGCACGGCGAGGAAGTCGCCGGACGCTACGGGCAGACCGGGGTTTCGTTGGACAGGTTCACCGAGGTCGCCGACGACAGGGCGATCCGGGACGCATTCCGACAGGCGGGCCGGGTGTTCTCACCTGACCTGGCCGGCACGTACGTGGACGCCCTCGCCGGACCGGACGACGACCAGGACGATGACGGCCTACGGGATGCGTACGTGACCGTTGCGGCTCTCGCGCTCATCCCCGAGGTCGGCGACGACCTGGACCGGGAAGCGGCCAAGCTCACCACGAAGTGGTTCGACGAGTACCGCGTCGCGATCAAGGACCTCACCCCAGAACGGCAGGCCGTCTACAACGACATCCGCGCCATGGCCGTCGACCCGCAACGCATGGACCTCACCCGGCCCAAGAACGCGCTCGTGGAGACCTCCTACCCCCCGAAGAGCGCAGACGAAGAACCAATCCCCATGCCGTCCCGAAGCCAGCACCTCCTCGCAGACGCCCAGGGCCAGTACCCAGTCGGAACACTCAATGACCTGGAGCTGGAAGTGCTCGACAAGGAGCTGAGCCGCCCAGGCGTCACTGCGTGGTACCGCAACCCCTCGCGGTCTGCACAGGACTCCCTCGGGATCGCGTACAAGGACGCTCGAGGGACGTGGAAGACGATGCGCCCCGACTTCGTCTTCTTCGACCAAGCCGGCCTGGACCAGACGGTCAGGGCCTCAATCGTTGACCCCCACGGCCACCACCTGTCGGATGCCCTGGTCAAACTGCATGGCCTGGCAGCGTTCGCAGCTGAGTACGGCGACGAGTTCCACCGCATCGAAGCCGTCGCCAAGGTGGGTGTCGCCACCCGCGTACTCGACATGAAGAGCGAAGTCGTGAGAACCGCGGTCTTCAACGCCTCCGATGCCCAGACCCTCTACGTCTCACACGTGGCAGGCACCTACTAAGTCAGGCCGCTACCTCACACCGGATGGGGTGTTGCCAGGCTCATCCTCGTGTGGTGGGAGGGCGAGCCGGACGGGGTCAGCCCGGGGTCTCGGGCCTCGGGGGGATGAGCAGGATCTGGTTGTCGTTGACGTAGATCGCCAGCTCGTCGGTGGTCGGGGCGTTGGTGTCGATGTCGATCACGAGTCGCTGGCGGGGGTTGCCGTCGGAGTCGAGGGCTCGGTAGGCGGTGACCTGGGCTGCTGCCAGGGTGAGGGTTGCGTAGTGCTGGTCTGCGTCGCCAGGTCGGATGCTGGCGGTGATGTTGTCGGGCATTCGGTGCTCCTTCTCGCTCGTGGCGGGCCGGTGGGGCGACCTTGGGGCCGCCCCACCGGCGGGGGTTGGGTCACCACCAGTGGTAGTTCGTGGCTTCCGGGAGGGTGACAGGTCGGCAGCACGCCTGGCACATGTCGGTCAGGGTCTCCGGGTCGGGGGTGCCTTCGCCGACGTGGAAGTCGAGGGCACCGTCTGGGGTGGCGATCCGGTAGGGCCGCCAGCGGGTCTCGTGGTCCACCAGGTAGTAGCCGTCTTCCTCCCGGCTGGTGGCTTGGCAGTGGGGGCAGGTGAGCAGGATGCCGTCGTCGTCGAATGAGACCGTCACGGGCGGATGGTCGGCGTCTTGGACTCGGCCGGGGATGAGTTGGTAGATCGCCCACAGCTGCTGGGGGGTCATCTGGTCCAGCAAGCGGGCGACCGTGTCGTAGTCGGCGGCCTCGTAGAACAGGTCGATGGTCTGGGGTTCGGTCATGGCCGTCACTCCCCCGGCTGGAAGCCGGTGATGTATCGCGCGCCGGGCGGGTTGTTGAACGCTGCGGCGATGAGGCGCGCTGCGGCCGGTGATGCGCCCGCGAGGGCTTCATCGCGCGCAGCCTCCCAGTCGGCCACGTCCCAGCCCGCGCCTGCGTCGATGCACACCACTGACGCCTCGGGGGCGGGGTAACCGTCCAGGAGCACGGACACGTCGTCGCTGGCGTCGGGATCCCGAACCACGATCACCTCCACGGGCGGGGCCGGTGCTTCGGTTTGCCCGATCGTCAGTTCGTACTGGGTGGTGTAGCGGCGGTCCCTGGTGCGAAACGTGATGCCAGCGACCGAGTCGGCCAAGGCTTGGTAGAGGCACGACGCCTCGCCTTGGTCGAGGTCGGACGGCTCGGGCAGCGCGTTTCCGGCGGCGTCCTCAACTTCGACGAGGGTCAACCAGTCGCCTTGGTCGCTGTCTTCCAGCACGAGCACAGCCGCGCCAGGGACAAGGGCTCGGGCGCGCTCGGCCAGCAGGTGTGCTGCGGCGTTCATGTGCCCGGCCAAGGCACGGTCATGGACAGCACCCCATTGGCGGCACAGCTCGTCCAGGCGTTCGAGATCAGTCATCGTTCTACCCCTTCTCGGGTTCAGCGGGAGGGGGCTTGAGGTCCCTCCCAGGTACCTCCCACGGTACGGGGTCCGACTGACACTTCACCCGCTTCAACCACCACCCCACTACGGATGGGGTTTGCCGGCTTCGCCCTGGCGCAGCGGTGCCCGCGCCCCGGCGCGAGGCCGGGGCGCGGGCGTCACGGTGGGTGTGTCAGGGCATCCCTTGGGTGGGGCTGATCCCGGCGGCGGCGAGGGTGAGCATCAGGAAGGCCATGGGCTCCATCGGCTGGCGGGTACGCCGGAGCCGGTCCTCGGTGACGTTGAGCAGCGCGCCCATCCCGTTGGCGTAGGCGGTGACCGCGAGGCAGTTCAGGACGGGGGCGGCCTCGGCGTCGGTCAGGCAGGCGGCCAGTTCGGTCAGGCGCTCGATGCGGGAGGCGTCGGCGACCAGCCGGTCGCGCATGCCCTCCACGCAGGGCGTGGGAACGGGGTCGGCGAGCATGATGCGGTCGAACAGCATCGGATCGCTGAGGGCGTGCACGGCGTCGGCCACGTCGTCGTCGCTCATGGCCGACACCGGCTCGGTCAGGAGCCGCTCCCACAAGGTGGCGGCGTTCGGCGCGACCGGCGTGCCCTGCGTGCGTCGGAGGGCCACCAGCGCCGAGATGGAGTCCGCACGCGGCCCGGGTTCGATGCTGCGCTCCACGTCATCGCGGCGGCGGGCGTGTCCGGTCCCGGCCATGGTGAGGATGTCCGACGCGGACGGGGCCGGGTACACCGTCGGGTCCCCGGCGACCGTGAAGACGGCGCTGCCGTCGATCTGGCTGCCCGTCACGGTGATGTTGAGCATCACCGGAATGTGGTCACCCATCAGGTGCATGGCAATGGAGTCACCGACGGCGTCCTCGTCGGTGGTGGTGGTGCAGTAGCGAACCAGCAGCACGGACTCAGGGCGCGCGCGAACCACGGCATCGGCCATGGCCGCGCACTGCTGCTCGGCCACGTCCTCGGGCATGGCGAGATCGAGGCGGCCCGCCATGGCCACGTAGCCGCCGTTGATCGCGGCCACCACCACGGCGTCCTCGGGCACGAAGTCGAACATCGCAGGGATGACACGGAGCAGGTCGAAGGGGCCACTCGCGCGGAAGACAGACATAACGGGGTTCCTCCTCAAGGAGTCAGCGGGAGGGGGATGAAGCCCTCCACTAGGGATGACACCCAATCTAGTGGAGGTGGCCGACACTTTTCGGGGTTCGCTTCACCACCCCACTCCGGATGGGGTGTGGGGTGGTGAAGGCTGGGGTTCCCGCCCTCTCAAGGGAGAGCGGGAACCCCAGCCTCAAGTGGTCAGTCGCGCGGGCTGGAGTTGGGTGTGGCCCGGTGCCCGGAGAGCTTGTGGTAGGCGACCCGGCGTGGCCCGAAGTCCCCGCGCAGCGTCACCGACTTGGCGGAGGCCCGTTCGACGACGTACCAGGCTCGGCCGCACTGGACGATGTCGCCGGCCTTGATCGTGTGGGACCCGAAGTCGCCGGCGGTGCCGTCGGCGAGCTGCTGGCTGCGGATGCCCTGCCAGTAGGCGAGCTGCTCGGCCAACTCGCTGACCTGGCTGGCCCGGCCGGCGCGCTCCGCTCGGCGCAGGTCCGCGGTCAGGCTCTGGATACGGTTCCCGACTGTCGTGACGCTGTAGCGGGCGCCGGTGTGCGCTGCAGCAGCATCGGCGGCGCGGTGGGCGACCTCGGCGTCGTGGGCGAGCTGGAACGACTTGTCGTAGATCGACGAGATCCGATCACGGGTGCGCCGATCGCGGCCGGCCGAATAGTGATCGGCCAGGATCGGCTGGCCGAAGGGGATGTGGGAGGCCATCTCCCGTGCCCTGGCGTAGGTCGCGTCCGCCTGGTCGTCTAGGCGGCTCGCCTTGGCGGCCAGCTCCTGGGCGCGGTCGGCTGCTCGGGTGATCTTGTCGGCCTCCACCTCGGCCGTGGTGCGGGGGGTGGCGTCGATGCTCACCTCCACGGCGAACCCGTCGGCGCGCAGCGCCTGCGCGGTCCTCTCGATCAGGGAGACGTTGGGAGCGGTGTCCCGCGATCGGGGCGCGAACCAACAGCCGATGGATCGGCCCCAGCGCCATCCCAGCCCCTTCAAGATCGGGGCTGAACCGTCCCCGCGGGAGGTCCCCTCCACCAGCGTGCCCGTGGCCGCCGTGTGCTCAATCGTCACGTTCATCGTTCGTTGACCCTTCCGGTCTCAGCGGGCGGGGGATGAGACCCACCCAGGTGCCAACCACGCTAGCTGCCCCCACCGACAAAGACCGACCGCGACTGAAGCCCTCGTGCACAGGAGGAGAGAAGCCGTCACAACGGGCGGCTCTCTAAGGAGGTTTGAACGTGAAAGTTCAGCAGCGCCGGGATGACCGGTGGTGGAAGCGCCCCGAGTGGGTCGAGGTGTGGGTGAAGGCCGCTGTGGCGGTCGCCCGGTTGGTCGTGGACCTGTACCTGGGCTGACGCTGGCGGGCTGGCGGCCCAGGGTTCCGACGGCAACTACCCACCCCCGGGAGACTTCGTCGGAGCTGGGCCACCAGCCCGTGGGCTCACGCTACTGGGAGGGTCCTAGCTCGCTGAGGCTTTCTGGTCTCAGGACCTCGGCGCGGCTGTTGTCGATGTCCCCGTGCCGGTAGAGGCGGTCAGACAAACTCGTGCTGGCCCATAGGTGCTCGATGAGTTCGTCATCGGCCAGGGCGGCCACTTGGTCGATCGACAGGCCGGTGTCCTCGGCGATCTCGGCCAGGTCGAAGGTCCTCTGGTAGGTCAGGGTTTCGGTGACCCTTACCGTCACGCTGTTCACGCGGTGGCCTCCGCCCACTCGATGAGGTCGGCCGGCTCGTCGATGGCGAGCGGCAGCAGCTGGCGGGCGACGTCGCGGACGAGGGTGTCCAGGGTGCGCGCTGTGGCACGGTGCGCATCGTCTTCTGCGCGGAGGGCGGCGTGTGCCTCGGGGCGGGTGTCGCCGTACCCGTTGGGGCTGATCCCGCGGCGGGCCTCCCAGTGGCGGCGCTCTTCGACGCGACAGGCGTCTAGATGCTCACGGAGGCGAGCGATAAGGCTGTCGGGTTGTGCGGCAACGTGACTGCGGAGCTCGGCCCATGTGATCCGGTGTGGCCACTTCCGGATGTCCATCTCGGGGCCGTGTTCCTCGCCAGTAAGCGCCCACGCGATGCCGTTCGTGCAGGTCTGCCAGGCCATCTTGGCGCTGTAAGAACCGGCCCAAGACAGCTTGGCTGAGGCAGGGTCGGCGAACGTTCGCGCTGTGTTCAGGAGTCCGTAGTGATCGGCCAGAAACCGTTGCTGTTCGGCGGTCAGCATGGGTCAGTCCTCGATGTGGGCCGGCGCGGGCGGGCACTGCTCGATCCATGGCTCGGCCAGGACGGTCCGGCGTAGGTGGTCGCCTAGGAGGTGTTGCGAAACTCTCCAGAGTTGTAGCGCGCGTGTGCCACACGTGCAACTGTACCAACCGGTTGGTATAGTAGCTGCATGACCAACTCACGCGACGTGGTGATCGAGCGTTCGCTCGACCTCATCCGGGCCGGAGGCACCGTCTCGCTCGCATCAGCGGCACGGGCCAGCGGTTTGACCAAACCGGGAGTGATCTACCACTTCCCAACGAAGCACGCCCTGATGTGCGGACTCGTCGATGCCGTAGCTGACGACTGGCTCCACGGCATGGCGGCGCGGCTGCCCACAGCACCCGAGTCCGTATCAGTCAGCGAACGGGTCGCCGCGTACTTGGATGAGTGCCTCGACCGGGAAGCCGACCCCTCGGACATCGTGATGCTCAGCGATCCGCGACTTCGCGACGAGCTCACGGCTCGATGGGCGGAACGTCTTCACGCATGGTTCAGTGGATTCGAGGCCTTGCCGGCAGCACAGCGCGGGCACCTGAGCGCAGTCCGGCTCATGGCCGACGGCATCTGGTTCGCCAAGGCCACCGGCATCAACCCGCCCACACTCGAAGAGCGCCCGGCCATTCGCGCCGCGGCGCAAGAACTCCTCGCGAAAGTCGAAGCATGAAGAAGTGGTTGTTCCTCGTCGGCGCCATCCTCAGTGAATCGGCCGGCTCATTGTCGCTGAAGGCCGCACTCGGCCACCCCGCCTGGTACCTGCTCGTCATCGCCGGATTCCTTGCAGCATTCGTGTTCCTCGCTCTCGTGCTTCGCGAAGGGATCGCGCTGGGCGTCGCATACGGGATCTGGGGAGCATCAGGCGTCGCCTTGACCGCCGTGCTGTCAGCACTCATCTTCGGAGAAGCGCTCACACCCCTCATGCTCGTCGGGATCGTGCTCATCATCCTGGGCGTACTCACCATCGAACTCGGCGCTCAACGAGCCGCCACGAAACGAGAGACGAATTGATGGCCTGGCTCTTCCTCATCGGCGCGATCGCATTCGAGGTCGCCGCAACGCTCGCTCTACGCATGGCCACCCACGGTAAGAAGATGTGGTTCGTCGCCGTCGCCGTCGGCTACCTCGCCGCCTTCGGGTTCTTGTCCCTGACCCTGGATGCCGGCATCGGCCTCGGTGTCGCCTACGGCGTCTGGGCGGCCTCGGGCGTTGCACTGACCGCACTACTGAGCAAACTGCTCTTCAAAGAACCTTTCACCTGGATCATGGGCGCCGGCGTGGCACTCGTCGTCGGTGGCGTGCTTCTCGTCGAGCTGGGAGTCACGCACTGACTACTGAAAGCAACCGTTCGCTCGGAGGATGCGGCAGAGTTCGGACCCAGTGGAGAGCGGAAGCGAGGCAGAGCGCGGAGTGGTAGTTGCGGGCGGTCTTGTCGGAGCGCATCGCGATCCCTCGCCACTGCTTGAGCTTGTTGAAGGAGCGCTCTACGACGTTGCGGCCGCGGTAGCGCTGCCGCTGCTCAGGGCCGAACTCGATCGGCCGACCGGGTCGCTTGCGACGGTGAGCGATCTGGTCGGCCCGCTCGGGGATCGTCGCGGCGATACCGCGTTCACGTAGCCACGCCCGGTTCGCCTTGGACGGGTAGCCCTTGTCGGCGATGACCCGGTCCGGGCGGGTCCGTGGCCTGCCGAAGGCGCCGGGGACGCGGATCTGATCGAGCGTCTCGGCCAGCATCGACGTGTCGGCAACTTGACCGCCGGTGATGACGAACCCGAGCGGTCGTCCCTTGCCGTCGCAGACCAGATGCGTCTTGCTCGTGAGCCCGCCGCGGGAACGGCCGATCGCATGGTCAGGAGGCTCGGGGCCGAATTTCTTGTAGTTCGCTTTCGCCCCCTGTGGTGCGCGGAAGGGTCGCGCCGTGCTGATGGACGCGCACGATCGTGGAGTCGATCGAGGCCACCCAGTCCAAGTCCTCGTTCGCCAGCGCGAGTGACTGGACGCGCTCGAGCACGCCCGCCCAGACGCCGGCCTTGGACCAACGGTCGAAGTTCTTGTAGATGGTGTTCCAGTTCCCGAACCGCTCCGGCGTATCCCGCCACGGCGCACCGGTCCGAAAGTGCCAAGCGGTCGCTTCCACGACCAGGCGGCGATCCACCGGAGGACGCCCGGTCTCCGCCGCGGCCGGGAACACTGGACCGATCACGGCCCACACCCCATCCGAGATCACATCGCGAGACACGTCATCAAGGATCGCCGACAAGCACCCTACGAGTTTGGCAACACGTCCTAGTTCGCCTGCGGAGAAGCGATCCACGGCATGCCGCAAGCTCGCGGTATCCACCCAGTCCGACCCGAGATGCCAGGGCAGCACATGGGTGCCCAACGCCGGCGCGAACCGGTGGATCGCCCCCATCGTCGTGGTGGTGCCGTGCTCGACCAGGGTGAACGCCGTCGAGAACCCCCAGCAGGCGAGCTTGTCGGTGATGGCCTCGGTCAGGCCCATCCCGTCACCGTCCGACCCGCGAACGGTCGTCACCATCAGGTACTCCCCCACCAGCTCCTGGGTGTGCTCGCTCGAGTGCTCCTCGCCCCACCCATCGAGCAGGGAGCCCAGCCGTGCGACCAGGTCCGGGTGGACGCCGGCGTCCAACATCAGGGTGTAGCGGCACAGATTCACGATCGTTCCTTCCGTCAGGACTCAGCAGGAGGGGCTACCTCCCAGATGCAGCACACGGTAGAGCCCCGGTCCGACACTTCTGCATCAGAACAGGTCCCCCTGCGTGACCCAACCCACCCAGGATGGGGTCTGTTTGGGCGGGGGTGGAGCCCTAGCGTGGAGGCGTTCCACCCCCCTCCCAAAGCGGTGAGCCTCAATCCCTCACCCAGCGAACGAAAGGCAGCGTCGTGACGACCTCCACCACTCCGGACCGCTTCACCCTCGGCTACCGGTCGGCCGAGCAGTTCTACGGACGGGGCGCCCGGTATGCCCTCGACGAGATCCTCGCCGAGCTCGCGCGGTTCCGAACCGCCTTCCCGAAGCTTCCCGCGCAGGTCGAGCCCTACATCGACCGGATCGAGCGCTTGGCCCGGCAGGACGACCAGCTCCGCGGCGACGCACGCGACCATGGCGCCGTCCCCGCGCCGGCCGATACCCAGCCGGAAGGCCTCGCGTCGATCCGGGCGGCGCTGGAGGCCAACAGCGCCAACTTGTTCGACGCGCTGGCGGCCACCATCGCCTTCCTCGGGGCGCAGCCCGAGTGGAGCATGGACATCAACTTCGACACCACCGAGTGGGTCGCTTCCCTGCCAGCCCGCTACGGGCTGCCGTCGGCATCGGGCCAGACCCCCGAAGCGTTGTCCTTCTACCGGGCCGCAGCCCTCGACGCCGGCTACACCTCCGACGAGTTCGGCCTCGACGAGGAGGCGGACGCCTGATGCTCATCATCAACCCCGCTACGCTGCGACACCTGCACGAGACGGTCCACCGCCTCGCCCGCGGCCTGTGGTTCGCCTACTCGGGCGAGCTGGTCCAAGACGGCACCACCATCGACTCCGACAACCCAGACGCATGGCTGGAGGACGCCGCCAGACTGCTGCTCGGCGGCCAGCTGGACCACGTCACCAACCTCGACGGCGCCGAAGCACTCCACGCACTCAGGACCATCGACGACTGTCCGGGCGGGACGAAAGTGAGAGCGTTCCTGCGCTGGTCGGCGCGATTCTGCGAGCGACGGCGCCCTTGGAAAGTGAGAGTGCCGCGCGCTGACGGCGGCAGATGCGGGCGTTCATAGCTGGCGCCTGCCGGTCTCGTACGGTTTAGTCATGTTCAACGAGTCCTGGCCATGGAAGCGTGACCTTGCTAGTGCTGCTGAGCGTATCGACGGGGCCCGGCTCGGCTTATCAGACACCCTTGACCAAGAGGCCACTAGCGGCGACGGCTTGGATCTGTACGACGCCGAGACGGAAGCGCTCTACCGGCTTGAGCGAGACGTTATGAGCGCGGCCTTTGCCGTTCGACGGCTCATCGGGATGCCCTCCAAGGTGACCAAGGCAACGAGGGAGGCCAAAGCGACGGTGATCCGTTACCCACTGCGCCCCGGCGCCAAAGCGCCGGACATCTGGGATGCCCTTGGGGACCTCGAGATGTATCAGATGGGTGCACCCTTCTGCCACCGTTGTCGCCGCGAATGAGTTCTGTAACCTGTTCGTCCACAGTCTGATTCTGCGCTTTGCGTGGACCCTCGAAGGCATGCCCTTCAGCGATTGGTGGGCACGTAGACGAGAGTGACCCTCGCGCCGAGATGACGCCCACGGAACTTGCTGGGTGGCTCGTCGCTTCCGATAAATCCAGCGGACAACACCTGACCCTGGTCCCACTCTCCGAGTTCGTTCGAGTCATGCGCGTCTTCGCCAGTGATGAGGTTACGCAGCTGCGGAGCTACCGGGATCGTCGTGGTCGTATGCACTTCACAGCGATGTGATGCTGGGCACGGTCGGCGGCCAAGAGCGGGCGTTCGGAAACCCATGGTGTGGAAGAATCTGTAGCGTGACGTACTCGACCTACAAGCGATGGATCCTGAACTCTGGCATCTCTACCCATGAAGTCGGCGCCTTCGTTCGGCAGGAGATCACCCCTCACTACGCGCGCCTCAGCCCAGCCGTTGTGCTACACCTCGAAGCCGTGGATGGCGATCCCAGCGTCTTGGCGATTCAGCGCTGGCCCGACCGGCGAACCTTCGATGCGGCCTTCTCTGACCCGTCCTTCCAAACCTGGTGGAAAGAGTACGAACCCATCCTGCACCGCTGGGATGCCCTCGTTTCGTTCGACGCCGAGTGGTCGACCGAAACCATTATCTGATTGCGGCTACTAGTTTCATTGACCTCAGATCGGGCCTTGGCCGAGGCTCGGTTCAGGTGTCCGGGGTGGTCGCTCTCGTTCGCGGCTGTCCTGGCGGGCTGGTGGCCTGTGACTCTCAATTGGCGTGCGCTGCCCCGGGCACCGATCCGGGGCGGGAGAGGCTGAAGAAGGGAATGCTCTGCCAGTAGTAGCGGTGCCCTCCCGGCTCCCCATCCGTGCGAGCGAAGGAGGATTACCGTGGAGAAGCAACCGCGAGTTGTGATCGGGATGGACCCTCATAAGCGGTCGGTGACCGTCGAGGTGATGACCGCCGATGAGCACATCGTCGGGCATGGCAGGTTCGGCACCGACGTGGCTGGGTTCGCCCAGCTGGTCGACTTCGCCGCCCAGTGGCCGGGCCGGGTGTGGGCGATCGAGGGCTGTGCCGGGATCGGCCGCCACGTCGCCCAACGCTTGTTGGCCGCCGGGGAGCCGGTGGTCGATGTGCCGGCGAAGCTGTCAGCCCGGATGCGGATGTTCGCCACCGGCCAAGGCCGCAAGACCGACGACACCGACGCCCACTCGATCGCCCTGGTCGGGGTCCGGATCAGTGGCCTCCGACCGGTCGTCTCCGATGAGAAGTTGGAGATGCTGCGGCTGCTGGTCGACCGCCGCCGCCGGATCGGTGAGGACCACACCAGGATGATCTGCCAGCTCCACAGCCTGCTGTTGGAGCTTGTCGCGGGCGGAGCGAAGCGGAACTTGTCCGCCGCCCAGGCCCGAAAGATCCTCGCTGGCGTGCGACCCACTGATGAGGTTGGGAAGCTCCGCAAGCGGGTCGCGCTCGAGCTCGTCTCGGATCTTGAGCGGGTCTACCTGCGCAAGAAGCAGGCCAACAAGGAACTCGTGGCGTTGCTGAAAACCACCGACACCGGGCTGCTCGACCTGCACGGCATCGGACCCACCGGTGCCGCGAAGCTGCTCGTCGAGGTCGGCGACATCACCCGTTTCCCCGACCGGGGACACTTCGCGTCCTGGACCGGCACCGCCCCGATCGACGTGTCTTCGGGCGACCGGCAACACCACCGGCTGTCCCGCGGCGGCAACCGACAGATCAACCGGGTCCTCCACATCATGGCCGTCGTCCAACTCCGCAACCCCACCGAAGGCCGCGCCTACTACGACCGCAAAGTCGCCGGCGGCAAGTCCCCCAACGAAGCCATGCGGTGCCTGAAACGACGCCTCTCCGACATCGTCTATCGGGCCATGCTCGACGACTACGTCACAGCCAAGGCGACAGGCCCGGGAGGACACCGGGGAGCGTCACTTCAATCCAGCGCGGCCGGCTCACATCCCCACACCGACACTTCGGATCAGTCACTTCCCGGACCCGTCACCACCAAGCCTACGACCACCCTCCCCAAGGCGTCTTGACACAGAAGGGTGCCAGTTGCGGACGTTCGCCCGAGGCCCCTGTCAAGATAGGACGTCTCTCCCTTGCACGGCCGAGAGGAGGGTGCATGGCGAGCTTTAGCCGACGAGCCGGCTGAACCTAGTGCGGATAGCCTCCTCGCCGCCCTCAAGGATCAGACAGACGCTAGACCGCACGGCCTCAGTCTGAAGAGTCCCGGACGCCTCGATAGCAGGTAGATGCTCCCCATGCTGAATCACTAGGACGTGCTCCGCGCCGGACGTGACGACAATGTTCGCGTTGTGGGTCGAGATCACTAGCTGGCGGTTCCGCTTGATGCGCTTGAGGGTTTCTACTGCCAAGTGCTTGATCAGCTTGTTCTCGAGATCGTCCTCTGGTTGGTCAAGTAGAAGCGGCTCGTCGCCCATCTGCAAAATCACCGCGAGCAGTGCGGCGGTCTTCTGGCCGGGGGAGCCTTGATCGACGGGGGTGAAGTTGTTGCTTCCCTCAGGCTTGTACTCAACCGTGACTAGGTCTTCCGGAAACCAGAGCAGAATGCTCGTCTCGAGGTCAAAAGTCTGGTTGTCACCGGACCGTCGATGAAAACGTGCGTCGATGCGGACGCGCTTCGCAATGTCCGACTCGGCGCCGCGGTTGACCAAATCTATCAAGGACGCCTTGAACGCAGGAATACTTGAGGTCGGGAACGTGGGGCTCTTGGGTTGGTCGTCGAATAGTGGTTTTGGGATCCCTTGGTCTTCAAAGGCGGAGTCGAACGAGTCTGGGCGATTCAGAATCCTCCGCAGCTCTTCTCCCACATTGGCGATGGCGCCCTGATGGAACACGCGCACGCGAGTACGTTCTGCGCCGGCAGTAAGCCCTGCAACGTAGTCGAACCGCCGCTGATGAAGCTCCTTGCGCTTTGACGCGAGTTGAGAAAGTAGATCGCAGAGCACATGCTCTTGGGTGGAGAGCCTGGCGGCGATGTTCTCAAACTCAAGCAGTTCAGCCTGCAGGTCCTTCTCTTGCTTGCGGTAGGCAGTGACCTGATCAGCGGACAGGCGATGCGGCTGATCGGTCTGTGAGGTAAGCCAGTCACTGAGTTCCTCAATGCGCGCAACCCACTGCGGCTGGGCGGAGCCCTGTTGCCATTCGAGCGCCGAGCCGTCCAGCTGGGCGACTGCCTGGTCGATGAGTCCTGCCGCCGCTGTGAAGCTGTCGATGCGCGCTCCATAGCCCGGAAGGTCCCCTTGGGTGCTGGCAAGCGAACGAAGGGCAGTCGCCTGCTCCTTCAGCCGTTCAGCAAGACCTTGGGCTTCCTCCTCCGTGCTAGTCGCGCGGCGCACTTGGGACTCGTTCGCTTCGAGTTCCAAGTAGCGCGGGTCGGCCCTCAACTCCGCCAGATGACGCAGCCGCCCCTGCACCTCCTCGAGCCGTCCCTTGAGTCGATCGGCTCGGTCTGTCTCTGTCAGCAATTCCCGAAGGTGCTCACGGGCCTTGCGAAACTGGCTCTCAATCGCCAAGTACTCCTCGGTCCATTCGGCCTTTCGGATCTCTTCCATGCGATCGACGATGGATAGAAAGCTCTGAGGCTGCCGAGCGAGTTCATATATCTGCTTCTGGCTGAAAACCTGGATTGGAGCGCGGTCTGAGGCGAAGCCCGCCTGCGACTCCCAGCCCGACTCGGTCTTGGCCTCCACTCTTGGTTCCTCTGGATCGGCGCCCGACCAGACGATTCGAAGGGGCCGACCGTCCTTTACGTACCGCACCTCGATCGCGGATGAAGCGCTCCACCATTGCTGTGCACGTTCACCACCTGGGATGAACCGCTGGAGTTCAGAATTCAAGGCCGTATCGAGGAGATCCCCGCTACGACCCATGGCCAAGCGTATCAGTTCCAGAATCGTCGACTTGCCGACGCCGCGTCCCCCGATCAAGCAGTTCATCCAGGGGTTCAATCGGAAGGTTCGAGTGGTGCCCTTGTGGGTTATCAGCACACGATCTATGTAACCGTGCAGCACCTCATTCGGGTCCGCGTTTCCGCGTCGTCCTCGCGTCACCGACTCCTTCGCGTCAGTCAGGGCGAGGCTGAGGCCCTTGAGGTCGACTCGCTCCGCCTTGATCCAGGTGAAGTGAGACCCGGGAAACTTCGCATCTTGACCGGGGGGACATCCATCCGGGGTCAAATGATGCGCATCAGAACCTAGCAATGCAACCCATCCGTTGGCCTTCGCCTTGGGCACATTATCATCGTCAACTACCTCAACTGCAGCGATTCCCGACTGCTTGATCGTGGGTAGGTCGAGCTCGGATCGAGTGAAGATTCCGGCATTCTTGTCGCTGTGTGCAGGTACGCAAATACCTCCAGCTTGCTGGATATGTCTCGCGGCATCTGAAACTGTTGCATTCGCGGTTTGGGTGCTAGCCCCCCTCGTGCCAAGATAGTTGCATCGAGCTATCACGTCGCTTATTATTTCGGCGGGCGTCTCTGGGTCAAAGATGCCGAGCACATGCACACCTCCGGCGACGGTCAGTTCAACACCTGGGAATAGGACGAGTTTGGGAAACGACGGGTCCTCCGACTGCAACTCTGCGAGCGCCCTGCGCGCCGGCTCGATTCCCTCGTGGGTATTGTGGTCGGAGATGACAGCGCCGTCGACGCCTGCCTCGACATACGCCTTCACCCATTCTCTAAAAGAGGGCTTATCGCCTTCAGTGTCATGGCCCTCGGCTCCGCCATAATCCCTCGACGCTGGCGAGTGAGCGTGAACATCTACTTGCCACCACCGAGCACCTGGGCTCTCGCCAGCCTCTTGGGATCCGGATGAGGCGAGGTCTGGGGTATCGACCAGTGAAGTCATACCCCAGATGTTGGCACATGAGGCTGTGTCGACAACGCTCGAATATGAGGCCGATCCGACGTTCGAAATTGAGGCCACCGGTTCGTCGAGTCCTAGTCTGCCGCGTCTTGGGTTCTGATGCTGGGCAGGGTGTCGATCCCGCGGTTGCGTAGCCGGTAGCTGGCGCCCTTCAGGGTGAGGACGTCGGCGTGGTGGACGACCCTGTCGATCATCGCGGCGGCGACGGCCTGGTCGCCGAATACGCCGCCCCAGCCGCTGAAGGGCAAGTTGGACGTGAGGATGAGTGAGGCGTGTTCGTAGCGGCTGGACACGAGCTGGAAGAACAGGTTCGCGGCGTCTTGCTCGAAGGGCAGGTAGCCGACCTCGTCGACGATGATCAGCCCGTAGCGCCGCAGCCGGGTGAGTTCCTGGGGTAGTCGTCCGGCGCGGTGGGCGTCGGTGAGTCGGGTGACCCACTCGGTCGCGGTCGCGAACAGCACCCGGTGGCCGTGATTCGCGGCCGCGATGCCAAGGCCGGTGGCCAGGTGGGTTTTCCCGGTGCCCGGCGGGCCGAGCAGCACGACGTTGCGGGCTTCGGTGAGGAACCCGCCGGATGCCAGCGCGGCGACCTGCTGGCGGACGGCGGGCTGGGCGTCCCAGTCGAACTCCTCGATTGTCTTGCGTGCGGCGAACCCGGCGGCGCGGATCCGCAGTTGGGCGCCGGATGCGTTGCGGGCGGCGACCTCGCGGTCGAGGATCGCGGCGAGGTACTCCTCGTGTGTCCAGCCGGCATCCCTGGCGTGGTCGGCCAATCTCGCGGCGGCTTCGGTGATCCGGGGGGCCTTCAACGCTGATGCCAGGTAGGTGACCTGCTTGAGAGCCTCGGTCGCATCGGTCTTCGTCTTGCCCGCCATCAGGCCACTTCCTCGCCGTCGACAGGGCCGTCGATGAGGCCGAAGGCGCGGTCGTAGTCGGCCAGGTCCCGCACCAGCTCCGTGTGCGGATCTGGTGCCGGCCGGGGTCGCTGGAACTGCTCGCGCAGGACCTTCGCGGCCGCAACGTGGGCGGGGTCGGTGATCGTCATGCCGCGGGCCCAGACCCGGTCATGGGCAGCGACCAGGCGTCCCTCGTGGCGGACCTCGACGCGGGTCAGGTCGGCGGTGACATCGACGAACCGGCCGATCACGCCGGGGTCGACGGAGTAGTCGTTGCTGTCGATGCGGACGTAGTAGTCGCGTCCCAGCCGGACCCGGTTGACCCAGCCCACCGCCGGTGGCACCGGCGGCAGCGGCAGCATCGCCGCCCGATCGGCGTCGAGCAGCTCGATCGGCCGTGCCTTGATCGTGCGCACGATCCGGGCGTTGGCGATGGTGAGCCACTCGCCGAACTGGGCGTCGAAGTCAGCCGGGGACTCGAACTCGCGGCCCGGCATGAAGGACGTCTCGAAGTAGCCGTTCCTGCGTTCCACCACACCCTTCGATTCAGGGTCGTTCGGCTTGAGTCGCTGCAACGTCGTGGCCAGCGTCCCGGTGAACGCACCCACGCCTTCGGCATGCCACTTCCCGCGGCCGATGCCTGACTCGTTGTCCCAGATCAGCCGCCGTGGAACCCGTCCGAGCAGCTGCAGCAGCATCCACATCCCCAGCAGCAGATCGGCCGTGGTCCGGGTCGGGATCATCCGCCCAACCATGAACCTGGAGTGCGCAGCGGTGATCACCAGAACCGGCAGCAGCGTCCTGGTGCCGTCCTCGAGCGGGATCTTCTTCGGCGGGAACCACAGGTCGCACTGCGCCGCATCACCAGGCAGCCAGATCAACCGGTCCGATGGGTCGACCGGCCGGTGATCAGGCCGCAGCCGTCGGACGTTGTCGCGGAACCAGCTGATCGATCCGGTCCAGCCGACCCGCTCGGCGATCACCGTCGCCGGCATGTCCGGCGTCGTGACCAGCAACTGCCGCACCGCCGGCTCGAACGGCGTGAACGATGTCGACACCGCCGGCCGCTCGTACTTCGGCGGCCCGTCCGAGGCCACCGCCCGCGCCACCGTCGACCGCCCAATGCCCAGGTCCCGCGCCACCTGCCGCTGCGGAACACCGTCCGCGACCAGCCGCCGGATCAAAGCCCAATCCTCCACAGAGATCACCCATCCAATCTGTCTGGGTGGCCTCGTTTTCGACCGGGTGGTTTCCAGTGGTGGTTGCAATGGAGCTGACCAAGGGAGGTTCTGTTGTCGACTCGTCGGATCAAGAAGGGCCCGGGCCGGCGGCCGTTGTCGTTGGCGCGTCGTCGGTTCATGGAGTTGCTGGCCCAGGGGTGGGCGTTGCGCGCCGCATGCCGTGAGGTCGGGGTCAGCCGCAGCACGGGCAACAACTGGAAGCACGGCAGCAAGGTGAAGCTGAAGGATGGCACGGTGAAGTTCGTGCCGCCCTTGGAGCCGTTGTCGACCCGGGTCATCTCGCCACGGTTCCTGTCGGAGGCGGAGCGGATCACGATCGCTGACCTGGCCAGCCAGGGTCTGGGGCCGACGGCGATCGCCGAGCTGATGGGACGCTCACCCTCGACGATCAGCCGGGAGTTGCGCCGCAACCTGCATCCCAGTGGCCAGTACCGGCCCTTCCACGCCCACGCGGCGGCAGCGAGCCGTCGCCGTCGGGTGCGGACCACGAAGCTGGAAGCAGACACCGAGCTGCACGCGTTCGTGTCGGACAAGCTCCAGCAGAAGTGGAGTCCCCAGCAGATCAGCCGCGCGTTACGGCTCGCACATCCTCACGATCCCGGACGGCGGATCAGCACCGAATCGATCTATCTGGCCTTGTACCGGCCCGGTGTCGGCTTGATGACCGCGCCCTCGCCGTTGCGGACCGGCCGGGACCAGCGTCGTGCCCACTGCCGTCAGGTCCGGTCCCGTCGCCGGTTCGCCCAGCCGATGATCAGCATCCACGAGCGCGGCTTTGACCCCACCGACAGGGGTGAGCCGGGCCACTGGGAGGGCGACCTGATCGTGGGCCCGCACCACCGCTCAGCGATCGGCACCCTGGTCGAGCGCCAGACCCGCTACGTCAAGCTGCTGCACCTGGCGAGCCAGGACTCCCTCACCCTGTGCGCCTCACTGGCCGCGGCCCTGGGGCCGTTGCCGGCGGGACTGCGGAACAGCCTGACCTGGGACCAAGGCACCGAGATGGCCCGCCACCTTGAACTCACCCGAGACACCGGAATCCGGGTCTACTTCTGCGATGCCGCGAGCCCGTGGCAGCGGGGCAGCAACGAGAACACCAACGGGCTCCTGCGCCAGTACTTTCCCAAGTCCACTGACCTGTCCCAGCACAGTGCTGGCGACCTCGCCCGCGTCGAAGCCGAACTCAACCAGCGCCCCCGACGGATCCTGGAAGACCGCACCCCAGCCGAGCTGTTCAAGGCTCTGCTAGCCTCCCAGAATCACCCTCCTCCATTGCGATGACTGCTGGAAACCACCCCGTCACTATGGCCTCATTTTCAAGCGTCGTCGACAGGCTGATGCCCGTGCGATATTCAATAGGGCCAAGCCGCGCTCGACTTGACTGGAACGAGTAGCACTCGCCGTCATCGTTCAGCGCGATCATCGGCAAAGTAGTGATGACATGCCCGTCTGGCAGCAGCCCGCTCCTAGCGCCTCCACAGGTCAGTGGGGGAGTTGGTCGGTTGGCACGGTGTGGGCAGGGGAGCCGCAGTACCTACAGACTGGTGTAGCTGGTCGCGGCGTCATCGACGGCTCCACCCTTGGGATGCCCTCGGATTGTTGGAGCTAGTCTTGCGATGCAGGCTGGCGACCACTCATCCAGCCCATGGGGGACGCGCAATGGCCTCTGGCAAGGCATCTCGTGCGTGTTTCCATCGGCATAGGTGGGATGCAGCGGACTCCCAGCGCGGAGTGGGGCCCAATAGCGTTCACAAAGAGCACCCCGGTCGCGTACGGCACCGGGTGCGCGGCGAGCGTGGACCAGCACCCCATTCATGCGGCCTTATGGCCCAACCGCGATCGAGAACATGCTTGGCCGGCCGCGGCGGCTCCTAGCTCTGCTGCCCTGCCGGGAGTTGGGGACAGCGGGGTCGATAGTGACCGGGTTCGCGACAGTAGCCGCACCGCCGCGAACGACCAGCAGCATCCGTGGCGGGTGAGGAATCGGGAGTGGATGACGACAATTCCGCCTTCGCCGGCGTTGGGAAGAGATCGTCAAAGTAGTCGGCACTGCCCAGCGCCGCCGCAGCCCGGTTGAGCGAGATGAGTTCGTCAGGTGTCAAGATGTCGTCCGCGAAGGAAGCTTCCCGAAGCCCTTCCAGGAATCGCTCATTGAGGAAGCGCACCTGGGTGGCCCCAAGACCCCCTTGACCGGCGATTCTCGCCAGCTGCTTAGCTTCGTCGCCGACGATCTTGCCGTCGGACAGCGCGATGCTGAGGGCCTCAAGGTAATGATCGGCGACGTCATCGACGATGTCGTCTGCGCTGATAGGGAGCCGATCCAACAACGTGTTCATCCAGCCAACTTCGCCCTTGCGCAGGGTTGCGGCTCGCGTCACAACCCTAGGAGCGGCCACGCCGCTCCGCTGGTGCTGGTAAGGCCGGACCGGATAGGCCAAGGGGCGGTCCTGCTTGTCCAACATGATGGGCAGCAGCCGGGCGATCGTTCGAACGTCACCCAGGGCTGTGTGTGCGTCAACGGACCCGACCTTGTATTGGTGACCCAAAGAGCCGAGCTTGTAATTGGGCGCCTCCAACGTGCTGCGGCTCAGCCACAGGGAACAGAGCGCTGGAGCCTGCAGACCTTGGTAACCAGCTCGGCCCAGTTCGGCCCGAAGAAACCTTTCGTCAAAGCTGGCGTTGTGGGCGACGACGACCGACCCCTCGAGTCGAGCAAGAAGCTCGTCGGCAACCTGTTCGAACCTCGGCGCTTTAGCGACCGCCTCATTCGTGATGTGATGGACGAACACTGGTCCCGTGTCACGGTCGGGGTTTATCAAGGTGGTCCACTCATCTTCAATCCGACCCTGCCCATCGGTGCGCACCACCGCCACCTCGATAACTCGGTCATCACCGTCTGCCGCGAACCCGGTGGTCTCAACATCCACGATGGCAAAGGGACCGGAGTGCTCGAACGCCCCGCCGTGGTCGGCATAGCCAAACGAGATCCCCGACGGACTGTAGGTGGCTCGTGACCCCCGTTTGTGCTTGCCGGCAGGCGCTCGCCCAGACGCTGGTGAGCGGTCCTGGACAATCACCCGTACGGGAGGCTCAGCGTCGGGATCCGGCAAGGACGGGCGGCTCTGCAGGTCTGGCTCGCCCTTGCGTTGTGAAACACCCAAGAGCGACCGCAGGTTCTTCACGGCGATCCACAGCGAGAAAGCGGCCAGGACCGCACCAAAGATCGCGGCGGGTGTTTCCTGACCAAGGAGGAGGACTGCCATAACGATCACCATGAACACGCCCACGCCGCCGGCAAGAACAACCACGATCCACCCAATGGTGCGACGCATGCGCTACGACTCCTTCATGCAGAGGTGAACTCACTCGCCTGATTCTTGGTCAAGCTTAAGCTTGTGGCCGCCTCAGGCGGAATTCATCGTAAATGAGTGACGACCGCCGCCGCCTCCGGCCTCTGTCGATGACACGCACATCGGCGGACGCGCGACTCTGGGCATGACAGCGATGTCACGCACATCGGCATGTGCGTTATGTCGCACCCTTGCCAGAGCTGACCTCACGGTGCGCTGTGCAGCACGCGAGTTGAGATTCGTTGAGCCGACTCGGCTCACTCTCACTTTCCGACCGGAAACCGGTTTCTACTCTCATCGACTCTCAGTTTCCGGTCGTTACTCTCACTTTCGCACCTACCGGACAACGATGTCCGGGCGGGACGAAAGTGAGAGCGTTCCTGCGCTGGTCGGCGCGATTCTGCGAGCGACGGCGCCCTTGGAAAGTGAGAGTGCCGCGCGCTGACGGCGGCATGAGCGCGAGCTGCGCACGGCGAACTCGCCGACCTGACAAGACCGGCAAGGCCCGCTCGGCAGGGGACGCTGCCCGGCGCCGGCAAAGCGGTCAGCTTTGATGACGACGGTCGTCGACAAGCTCGACGCCAGACAACGACTGTTCTACCCCGGGATGTTGCGAGGATCGTTGCCGGGCGAAATCGTGTCCTTCGCGCGGATCGATCCGTCGCGCCCGTGGATGTTCAACTCCCCGCCTCCCTGGTTCCCCAGGTAGTCGCGAGCAGCATCGATTGCCTCCCGTTGCGTGCTGTGCACGGAGGAGGCCCGACTGGCGCCTTCCTTGCCAGCCGCCCATCCATCGGGACGCGGTGTGATGTGGTAGTTCGGCATCTGGATTCAGCCTTTCGTCGAGTTGGAACAACAGTTGAGGGGAGTCCGCCTGGACCGCCCGGAAGTTGCACTTCGGACGGTTCAGGCTGCTGTCAACGCCCCTGCCTTACCTCAGGTTGAACGTCTTCCCGCACTTGCCACACCCGATGAGTCCGGGGCTGTACCCCCCGATCAGGAACTTGGTGTGGCAGTAGGGGCAAGTGACGGTGTAGCCGCCGGGCCTGCTCTTCATATCGGATTCCTAACTGGGCCGAGGCCCGCTCATGGAACCTGTACGAAGCCTCCCCGGCTAGCGCAGTTGCTGCTACCCTCGCGCTTGTCACCCTGCAAAGTGAGCACGAGAGCCCGGATCGGCGATGAGCCCGATCGCGGGCTCTTCGTGTTCCACCGTCCATTGTCGCGTACGCGCCGACAAACGACAAGGCTGTAACTACTACATGTGGTGCCAATGTTAGGTTTCTGTCACCACATGTAGTGGTTCAGATGACATGGCTGAGTCAGCCCTCCGTTGGACTGGGAACGCGGCGGCGTTCGAATAGCATCGCATGCTGAGGCCATTGCCATGTCCTCAGTGGCCATCCTAATATTCGAACAGATCGAAGGCAAGCATCTCCCGCTCCCGGCATGTCGCAGCCGCTGGCGGCGGGATCGCACGAAGAGCTAAGGCGCTGTCCCGCATCCGCTCCTCGGCAGGACCGCCCGCCCCTGGTGCGGCAGATCCGTGCGGACATCGGGTATCTCGGCCAGGACTACGACGAGCCCGCACTGAGTATGTCAACTCGACTTGGCCCCATCGGGACGGTTTGATTTGGCCCCACTCGTGACGGTTCGTGTGTGGGCGAGTCGGTAGCTGGTGGTGCCTGTTTCGATGATGGTGCCGTCGTAGGTGAGGCGGTCGACGATGGCGGCGCAGAGGCGGGGGTCGGTGAAGGTCTTGGTCCAGCCGCTGAAGGGCTCGTTGGACGCGATCGCGATCGAGTTCTTCTCTTCGCGTTCGGTGAGGACCTGGAAGAGGAGTTCGGCGCCGCGGCGGTCGAGTTCGAGGTAGCCGAGTTCGTCCAGACAGAGCAGATCGACCCGGCCGTAGCGGGCGATGACTTTGGTCAGGGCGCGGTCGTTGTCGGCTTCGGCGAGCTCGTTCACGAGCCGGGAGGCGAGCACGTAGCGGACCCGGTAGCCGGCTTCGGCGGCGGCGGTGCCGATCCCGATGAGCAGGTGGGTCTTCCCGGTGCCGGAGTCACCGATGAGGCATAGCGGGCGGCCCTTGGCGATCCAGTCGCCCTTGGCGAGGGTGTTGATGACGGCCGGGTTCAGGTTCGGGTTGGCGGTGTAGTCGAGGTCGTCGAGCCGCTTGGCGCGGGGGAAGCCGGCCTCGGCGACGCGGCGGATGCGGCGGCGCTCGTCGCGGTCGTCGCACTCGGCGAGGAGTAGTTCGGCCAGGAAGGCTTGGTAGGAGTGTTGCTCGCGGACGGCGACCTGGGCGGCTTGGGCGGCCCGGTCGCGGATGGTGGGTAGCCGTAGGGTGCGGCAGGCGGTGTCGATCGCAACGTCGACGGCCTGGCTGGTCATGGTGGTCATCGGGTTCCTTGGGTGAGTAGCTGGTCGTAGACGGCAACATCGGGAAGGGGTCGGGTGTCGGCGGGGTAGGCGATCCGGCCGTCATCGCCGACCAGACCCAACTGCGGGCGGACCGGGTCGGTTTCGCCGGCGCGGCGGACCTCGACGGCGACGGCTTCGGGGGCGAGCGCCCCTGCAGCGAGGGCGGCCTCGAGGCCGGCCAGGACCTGGGCGTGCGGGTAGGTGCGGTGCAGCAGCAGCGCCTCGACGAGGGCTTGGGTGCCGGTCTTGTCGCCGTACCTGGCCTTGGCCGCGGTCCAGTACCGGTCATGGGTGGTGGTGAACACGCCGGCCTTGCGGGCCTGGACGAGGGCGGTCGCGCCGGGCAGCGCTCCGGGCTTGTAGGCGAGCACCTCCAGGTAGTGGTCCAGCACCAAGGTGACGCTGCCACGCACGGTGGACCGCTCGTGTTCGGCCACCTGGCGGGGTCCGTCGTAGACGAGCACCTGGGTGGCGCGCAGCAGCACCCGCAGTTGTCGGCCGACGTAGCGGACCGGCACCGAGTACTGGCACTGCCGGACCGTGACCCGGGCGTGGCGGTCCACTCGCGGACGCAGGCTCAGCCCGGTTTCGAACGGCTCGACCGGCAGCGCTCGCAACAAGGCCTGTTCGACGGCGAAGTCGTCGGCGACCGTGGTGGTGCGTTGTCCGACTCGGCGGTGGTCGTCCTTGCGGTCGCACCGGGCGAAGTAGGCGTTCAGCTCGGCGAGGGTGTCGACCTTGGGCATGGGCACGGTGTGGGTGCGGCGGAACCGGCCGCCCTCGCCCGGGGTTCTCGCCTTCGACCAGATCAAGATCCTCACCAATGGTGGCCCCGGAACGGCATCAGAGGTGGTCGCTATCTACGTCTACCGGCAAGCCTTCGTTCTCCGCGAACGCGAGTTGGCCTCAGCCGCGACCTTGGTTGCTTGGGCCATCACCGGTCCCATCATGGTCGTCCTCGTTCTGTGGCAGCGCGCCAGGGAGCATGAGCCGGAGGGCGAAGCGGTGGGGATGCGGATGGGTGAGTCACGCTCGGTGGCGCGCCTGCTGCCAGGGTCACTGATGACACGGCCCTTGTCGACTGGCGCCTTACTCGGATGGCTCGTGCTCTCTGTTGGGCCTCTTGCTATCATCTGCCTTGGGGCGGCTAGTGAGCGTGGCTCGCTAGTCTGGGGAACGAAGGTTGGCTGGGTGCAACTCCAAGAGAATCTGGCCTTGGCGTTTCGGGGTCCACCCTTCGGCGAGGGCTTCTGGAAGTACGCGACGAACAGCTTGTTGATCGCACTAGCGGCTGCCGCGATATCGCTGACCTTGGGTTTCATGGCAGCATATTGGCTCAGATACGTGACTGGTGTTCGACGCCGGCTAGTTTTGGGCGTCGTAATTATGGCATTTGCAATCCCGGGGATCATGGCTTGGATTCCTGCCCATGAACTTGCTTCCCGGATTGGCGTCTTAAGCCAATCGTGGGTCTTGACTATTCTTTATGCTGCCGGGCTCGCTCCAATGAGTGTCATTTTGGCAGACGCCGCTCTCCGGAGCATCCCTCGGGGCGTCCTGGAGTCAGCCAGTCTTGATGGGGCATCCGTGGGACGGAGTTTTCGCCTGATAGTGATCCCTGGCGTGCGCTGGCAGGCCATCGCCGTTGGCACGATTTTGCTCCTGCAGTGCTGGAGCGAGTTCGGCCTTGCTTCTGTATTGCTCCGAAGGCAAGAAGTCCAGACGCTACCTGTTGCAATAAGTCAGTTTCGAGGTCAGTTCCAAACGAATCAGGGGGGGGAAGCGGCTAGCATCGTTCTCTCGGTAGTATGCGTGCTGGTACCGGCTTTAGCCGTGTCGTTGATCGCATGGGGTCGGTCAACTTACGACGGATGGGAGGAGCGGAGGCGTGCGGAAGGGTAGGCTGCCACCTGTGCACGGTGTTCGAGGGCGTGGCCAACGCAGGCGAGTTTACTCTCAGAACTTCCTCCCCGAAGGAAGCCATGTCATAGATGACTTGATCTCACTGTCGGAGGTCCCCGAGCATGCCTTGATTGTGGAAATCGGGGCTGGGCGTGGCGTGATCACAAAGAAGCTCGCGGAGTCCGGTTACCAAGTGCTCGCGTATGAAATTGATGACACGCAGGAGAAGGTTCTCGAATCCTCGCTGAAGGGGATGAAGGACGTGCGGGTCGTGTATCGCGACGTCTTGGGGTGTAGTCCGCCGCGCCAACCGTTCCACGTTGTGGGGAACATTCCTTTCGGGGTGACATCAGGAATCCTTGATTGGTGCCTTCGCAGTAAGTTTTTCGTGAGTGCCACCGTACTGGTTCAATTGGAGTACGCGAGGAAGCGGTCGGGTTACGCCGGACGCTGGAGCAAGCGGACGGTTGAGACTTGGCCCTGGTACTCATGGACGCAGTTGGGGACTGTCCCTAGGAAGGAGTTCCAGCCCGTGCCAAGCGTTGACGCTGGAGTCTTGCGGATCGCTCGCCGGGACGAGGCACTGGTCCCAGCTCCGAGCCGCCCGCACTACCAGCGACTCGTAGCGCTCGGGTTCAGTGGGAAGGGGGGAACGCTTTACCACTCACTCGCCACCCAATACCCGCGGGATCGTGTCTTGACGGCGCTGCAGCGCGCTGGCGTCAGGCGAGGGGTTGTCGTAGCGTTTGTTTCGCCTGAGCAGTGGATCTCTATCTATTGGTCTCTAGTCGGAGAGCGGACCGGCAGGGCGCCCCGTGCCACTCGGTCCCCCGGTCACAAGCCGAGTTAGTGATGTTGACGCGGTGGAGTTCTCAGCCAACCATGGTCAGTGTCGCTTGCCAGCGTGATGGAATGACATGGTCGCGGTCCTCAACGGCAGAGAGTGTGGCAACTCCTGATCCTGAGGGCCTCGACCCCTACCTCAGCAGATCATCCCCACCCGGCGTGTCGGCACCCACCCCCACCGCAAGTACGAAGAGCCGGTTTGGTGATAGCCCGCAATATTCGGCATGACTGCGGCGTCACGCTCATCGGCATGTGGGTGAGCTCACGACCATCAACCTCGACGACCGCTACTGGGCATGACAGCGATGTCACGCACATCGGCATGTGCGTTATGTCGCACCCTTGCCAGAGCTGACCTCACGGTGCGCTGTGCAGCACGCGAGTTGAGATTCGTTGAGCCGACTCGGCTCACTCTCACTTTCCGACCGGAAACCGGTTTCTACTCTCATCGACTCTCAGTTTCCGGTCGTTACTCTCACTTTCGCACCTACCGGACAAACGACGCCACCGCCCTCAAGATCCTGGTCACTCCGGATGGGGTGATGGGGGGCGAGGCCGGCTCCCTAGTGTTGGTGTCACCACCCAGCGGTGAGTCCCCCTCACCCATTGAGACCAAGGAGGTCTAGGCCCATGGCCCGCACGCTCACCATCACCACCGACGGACAGGTCCGCATCAACGACTGGCCCGGCGACGGCCAGCTGCTGGATCACCTGTACGCCGAGATCGAGACCGATCTCGTCACCACCGTCCCCCTCCCCGACGGCAAGACGATGTGGGCCGACGACGAGGCCCTGTTCAAGCCGGACCCCCAGATCAACACGCTCGGGGTCAAGCTGCTGGGCACGTGGGGCGAACTCGTCAACTACGTCTACGGCACCGTCGTCATCGACGGCGGCGTCACCGAGGAGGGCGAGTCGATCCCCCTGACCGACGAGGAGGCCGAAGCCCTCCGCGCCCGGCTCGCCGAGCTCGCCCTCCAGCCCCTGCCCGAGCTGGTCGCCCCCAGCTGGTTCTGAGGCCCGCACAGAGGTCCCGCGCCCCCGGCAGGCCATGAGCCCCGGGGGCGCGGTTGCGCGCAAACCACCACCCGCCGCCCCCTGGTGGTGGTCCTCCCTGCCAGATCGCCCGGGATGGGGTGATCTGGCAGGGAGAGGACCTGACACTGTGGGGGCATCCCTGGGGACGCTCACATCCCGTCCCCGCTGACTCCCGAAGGAGAACATCGTGACCACGACCGTCACCGCCGGCGTCCAGACGCTGGCCACCTGCACCCTCGGTGCAATGCGGACCGCCCTGACCGCGGCCGGCCTGTCGATCGACACCCGCCCCGCCGCCCCGATCCTGGCCCACGTGCACATCGCCACCGCTGGCGGGCGACTCCGCGTCTCGGGCACCAACTTCGACACCACGGTCACCGCCAACGTCGCCGACGCCGTCGTCGTCGACGACGTCGACCAGGTGTTCGTGGTGAACCACGCCGAACTCCTGGGCAACCTCGTCGCAGCAGCCAAGGGCGACACCAAGCGCGTGGCCGACGCCCAGCAGGTCTCCCTGTCCCGCCTCGAGGACGGCACCATCGCCCTGGGCGTGGCCGGCTTCCAGCTCCCCCTCACCGCGGGTCGACTCGACGACTACCCGAACCTCCCGACGATGCCTGACCCGGCACGCTTCTGCGAGGTCGACCTCGACCTGCTGCGCGACCTGACCGCACGCTCGGCCGTGGCCGTCGGCAAGGACCAGCTGCTGCCGATCTTCACCGCCCTCAAGGTCACCCTCGACCAGGCGGGGCTCCACATGGAGGCCACCGACCGCTACCGGATCACGCGCGGCACCATCCCGATCACGACGGGGCAGGCGACCAGCACCACCCTGGTGCCGGCCAAGCCCTTCGCGGCTGCGCTGAGCAAGATCACCGGCTCCAGCGCCTTCATCGCGGTCCTCGACGACGCCACCCTCGTGCTGACCATCGGTCACGCCACGATCTGGCTCCGAGCCCAGGACGGCGAGTTCCCCAACCTCGACAAGGTCCAGGCCGTGGGCGACAAGGTCACCTTCCAGCGTGACGCCCTGGTCAAGATCCTCACCAAGGCAGCCCACTTGTCCCTCAAGGGGGACCCGCGAGCCGCCCTGCGCCTGGAGATCCACCCCGACCACATCACCCTCTACCCGAGGACCCGGGACGCCGAGGCCATCGCCGGCGTCGACGTGCCGGCCCACGCGGAGATCTCCGAGCCGTTCTCGATCGGCTTCAACCCCGCCTACCTGCTCGACATGCTCGGCAGCCTGCCCGACGGCGACCAGGTCACCCTCGTCGCCACCCCCGGCGGCCGCCCCGGCGCCTGGCACACCGAGGAAGCCAACCACTTCCACCACATCATCATGGGCATGCGACTGCCGAAGCCCTGACCCTCACCCCAAGGCCGGGCGCTCGAACCAACGGGCGCCCGGCCTTGGCCGTCCCCAGGCGCGCCCAGCAGCCACCCGGCGGCGCGCCGCGGAGTTGGCGCGCCCACAGCTGTCAGGTGATTTGCGAGTTCCTCTGTGAGCTTCGTCAGGTTGTGGCCGATCTTGGCCGGGTTGCGAAGGCGTTCATCCACTTTGGCGGGGAGGAGGTCAGGCAGCATGTCGCCCTGCTGCCGACGGAGTGCGCAAAGGTCCCTCCGAACGAACGAGACCATGGCGGACTCGGCGACACCGCGGCACCCCGCGTCGTCGGAGACGACCTTGGCTGCCAGGTCCCACGGGCACCGGATTCCCGGCACATCCGGCAGCAACGACACGAAGGATGCGCCGCGACGGGGACTCCTGACACGGCCATCAACTGACATGTCGAGGCCACTCTGGGCAGCACAAAGTTGTGGCCGTAGACTCGGCCATAAGGATCGTCCCTTCGAGCTAGAGCACTGCGAATCAGGGACCGGGTCCTCAGGGTGACGTCGTCCGGCATGGCGGCGTCACTCGTCTTTGTGGGCCCAACCCCTTGATCGACGCCGTGACCAACGCGCGTTCCCTCCACCGGTGGTGCCAGGACCACCCAGGATGGGGTGTCCTGGCACGCGAGGTGCACGTGTGGGTGGTGGGAACGCTGCTGCGCTCCCACCACCCACGTCCCCACCCCGGGACTATTCCTCCTCCTCCACCTCCCAATCAGGCGTGTAGTTGCTGATGGCGGAGAAGATGTCGGACCACTCGATGCTGTCCTCGGCGGCGTCCTGCGAGCGGGCGCTGATCGTGACGGTGGCCCGGATCACGACCGACACATCGAAGTCCTCATCGCGGAGGATCGGCAGCCCGAACTCCTCCATGAGGTCGTCATACACCCCGCAGAAGCCGTGCTCGTTGGCCACCTCGCCGGCTCGTTCGGCGATGGCCCGCTTCCACGACTCGAACTCGCCTGCCTGCGTCCGCTGCATGCTGACGGTGAGAGCCAGCGCGTTCAACGCCTTGGCCTCCTTCTCGGACGGGCCGTCGCCCTCGGGCAGCGACAGGTTGGCAGGGTGGAAGGTCACCTGCTGCACCCCCCGCACGTCATCCAGCACGGTCGCCGTCACCAACGGATTCTGGGGCAACTGCGTGTCCAGCGTCAGCCAGACACCAACGACCGGCTCGGGGCGGCCACCGATGTGGACCCGCTGGCCCAGCTTCACCAGCGTGTTCATGCCTCCCGCCGTGATGCGGGACTGGGGAAGGGTCATCGTCGTCATTTCGGGGTTCTCCTTCGGGAGTCAGAGGGACCGGGTTCTGAGTCGGCCCCAAGTGGGTAAACCCATCCTCTCAAGGCCATTGGCCCCTCCCTCACCCCGGATGGGGAGAGGGAGGGGCCAACCGGTCACACCCAAGCACCTGTTCTTGGTCAAGGGAACGTCGACCGAAAGGAGGTGAGCGGGTTGGATCCGGTGAAGGCGGCCTACGACGCCCACGTTGGGGGTTCCTGCGAGGGCGCCGGCGGACGGTGTGCGCGATGCGCGACACCCAGTTCGGCGGTGGTCCACGTCCGTGACGTCGTGTCGCCCACCTTCACCGGATTCGACTCGTGGCGGGACCCCCGCGGCACGCTGCTGTGCGCCCCTTGCGCGTGGGCCTACCGGACACCCCAGCTGCGAACCCATTCCCACCGGATCACCACGACCCCGAGCTGCACCCAGCTGACAGCCCTCCAGGTGTGCCAGGTTCTGGTCGCCGGCGCTCTCCCCGCGGACACCGCGCTCTCGGTACCCCTGCATCCCGGACGCAAACACCTGGTCCCCGGCCTGCAGTGGGGCACGGTCCGGATCGACGACACCAACCTGTCCTGGACGGCCGCGGACGCTGAGCGCCTCGTGGTGATGAGGGATCTCCGCCGGCGAGGATTCGGCGCCCGTGCCCTCACACAGCCCAGCCCGGCCTGGGACATCTTGCGTCGTCGTCCCGCCGACGAATGGCAGGGCATCCAAGACCAGTTCGCCCAACTGCACCCCTGGCGAGTAGCCCGAGCATGGCTCGCTCTCGGAGTCGCGATCACGAAGGAGAACACGTGAACCTGACCATCACCGCGGCGTTGCGGCCGTCGCGAACCACCACCGGAGCAACCCACCTGGTTGTCTCCAGTCCCGCCGTGCCCGGTTCCTCCCCCGATACCGCCTCGGGGGAGGCGCTCTGCGGCCAGACCACGGTCGCTGCGGCGTCCGAGGTCGAGGTTTGGGATGTCGACTGCTGCGAGTGTGTGCAGCTCGTCGGCCCCTACCTCGAGCTGCCCGGATGGGAGTCGCCATGGATCCGGTGATGCTGCTGGCCACCGCCGTCGTTGTGGCCGCAGGAATGGGCCTCATGCAGTGGACGTACGCCCACCAGGTCCGCGCGCTGCGCGAGCTCCTCGCCTGCACCAACAACGACCCCGTCCTCCTCACCGACCCGCACGTCCGTGACGCTGCGCGCGAGGCCAGGCGCCTCCTGTCCATGCCCTCCCCGGCGGTACCGAATCAGTCGGAGCAGAAGCATCTCAACACGTTGATCCTCGGCCTCAAGGCAGCCATGGAGGAGGCCCGCTCCACCATCCGAGGCTGGCAGGACGCAGACAGGGCAGCGCTCACTGAGGAGATCGCCAACGCCGTGTTCTCCGGCAACGTCGACGCCTTGGATCCCGACTTCTGGCGAGCGATCCAAGCGGTAGACGACACGGCGCTCACCCTCTCTGAACGTGATGCTGCGCTCGACCGCGCCTTCGCGTCCCTCGCCCACTCCCAGGGCGGTGCCGAGTGAGCAGCGTGGAGACGAGAACCCCGCGACCCACCGACAGGTGGCTCGCCACGACCTCGGGGATCATGCCCCCGCTGGAGGGCCCCGAAGGCACAGCAGAACGGCTGCTGCTGCTGTTGCACTACGGCATCGACTGGGAGAACGGGTGGGTGGGCAACTACCGAACGACGTACTGGGACCGCATCCTGCCCGACCGCGTCGTCGTCGCCACCTACTTGGCGCCGAGCCTGCGCACTTGGTGGGACCAGGTCGCCAACGATCTGCTCTCGGCGCCGCGAACAGCCCACGAGCGGGCCGAACTCGCCAGTCTCCTGGGGGAACCGTCCCTGCCCGTCATGAAGGCTCTGCGTGAACAGACCACCGCCCTGCTCCTCCGCACGCGCATCGTCGCCGAGACCGTCAGGTCGACCCGCGCACCTCGAGAAGGAAACACCCCATGAGTTCCATCACGTGGACGGGCACGGCAACGGCCCGCACCTCCATCAGCCACGGCGGTGAAACCCGAGGCCTCATCTCGATGCTGCGCCGGGAAGCGATCATCCAGCCGGACGGCACCACCGCCATGGTGCCGATCATCTCGGGCAACAGCCTCCGCGGCCGCTTACGCCGCACCGGGGAAGAACTCCTGCGGGACGTCCTGCACTACGAAGGCCGGCTCTCGCCCGCAGCAGCCCACGCACTCCGCTCCGGCGGCGCCCTCGCCAAGACCGCAGGCGAGCCCCTGTCCGGCTCGCGCCTGGCAACCCTTCGGGCACTGATCCCCCACGTCGGCGTGTTCGGCGCCGCGGGTGGCGGCCGGATCATCGACGGCTGCCTCCAGGTCGGCAAGCTCATCCCTCACGTCATCGAGACAGCGCACCTCACCGGACATCACGCCACGGCCACCGCCTTCGACGTGATCCAGGTCGAGACCTACACCCACGGCGACGAAGCCAACGACCACGACGCCGTCACCGCCGCCACCGAGGAACCAGACAGCCAGCAGATGATGTTCCGCGTCGAGACCTTCCGGGCTGGCCTCACCTTCGACGCCCAGATCCACCTGCAGCGGCCCACCGACCTCGAGGCCGCCTTCTTCGCTGACGTCCTGGCCACCTACCGCCGACGCGCCCTCATCGGCGGGCGAGCCGCCATCGGCCACGGCCACCTGCACCTGACCCTGGAACCCAGCCGACCCGCGCCGAGCGCCGACTGGCGCAACCACTTGGCCAATCACGCTGACGAAGCCCTCAGCGCCTTGGAGTCGTTGCGATGATCCCCCTCGTCGTCACCGCGCGCATGGCCACCGGCATCGCCCATGCCTCCCCCTGGACGCCGGCGCTCGACGGGATCCTCGCCGCCGAACTGTGGCACGAGACGAAGCGCCACAACCCCCCAGCCACCCCAGCACTGGACGCCGACGATCCCCCAGACATCGACCTCCCCCTGGCGCGCTGCACCCCGACCCACGGCCCCTGGCACTGGGCGGCAACATGCGCGTGGCCAGACCCCGTGCCAGCCACCCCCGAGATCCACACGTGGACCGGCCGGGTCGACCACCGCGCCCTCGAGCACCTGGCCACCACCCTCCCCAAGATCATCTCCGACAGGCAGGGCCGCTATCGGGCCCGCTGCATGCCCTTGATGGTCACCACCTGCCGAACCCTCACCTGGCACGCCATCGGAGATCCCGAGGCGGTCAGCGAGATCCTGAGCGGCGTCCGCGCGATCGGGAAGAAGCGATCCCAGGGAGAGGGCGTCGTCCTGGAATGGAACGTCGCCCCGTCGGACCTGGACGCCTTCACTGCGGCCCACCTGTACCCGACCGGCCGGCTCGGACGACCCACGCCACCGGGCTGCCTCACCACCCGCCCCGACCTCAAGGAAGCCTCAGCCCTCGGGTACGCCGGCGTCCGACCGCCCCATATGCACCCCAGCCGGTTCCACGACCTCCACCTGCCCGCCCCGATCACCGTCGACGACCGATGACCAACAACCCAGGGTTGGACCTCGCACAACTGCAGGCCCTACGCACCCTCCCCCACAACCTGGACCAGATCCGCGATCGGATCGCTGACCACCTGGCCACACACGACGGCTACGTGGCCCTGTCCGGCGGCAAGGACAGCCTCGTCGTCCTGCATCTGGCACTCCAGGTCGACCCCAACGTGCCGGTCTGCTTCTTCGACTCCGGCCTGGAGTACCCAGAGACCTACACCTTCCTGGCTGACCTCGCCGACGCCTGGTCGGTGAAACTCCAGCTGATCCCCGCCCGGATCAACGCCCTGCAGCTCCTGGTCGACGACGGATCCTGGGACCACCGCGCCCCCGACCATCCCGGTGGACCCAGCCTCGGCACCGTGCACATCACCGAACCGGCGCGCATCGCCCACGAACGCCACGGCGACGGCGAACTGTGGGGTGTCCGAGCCGAAGAGTCCCGCGGCCGCGCGATCGCCTACGCGCGAGCCCTGGCGGCCGAGACAGCGCGGTCCTGCGCCGGTACCTGCCAGAACCGAAGGTCCACCCACGGGGGTGTCATCCGGCGCGTCGATGGGACCGTGGCCTACGGGCCGATCTGGAACTGGAAGACCCATGAGGTCTGGGCGTACCTCGCCCGCCACCACGTCCCCAGCAATCCCGTCTATCGCAAGCTGCAGGACCTCGGTGCGCCGGAGCACTTCCAGCGGATCTCGAACGTGTTGGACGCCAACCGCCTCGAGGAAGGCCGCGCAGCGTGGCTCAAGCGAGGCTGGCCCGACCTGTTCGAGCGGCTGCGTAGCGTGCTGCCCCGTCTCGGCGAGTACGTGTGAGGGACTGCCCGCTCACGATCCAGACGGCCGGCGGGGACGTCGCTTGAGAGCACGCATCAGCCGCTCAGCAGAGTTGCGGGCCCGCCCCCACAGCTCGACGTCCACGTCACGGGCCACCAGACCTGCCTCGTTCGAGGCTGTCTCGTGCTCATAGATCGCCCGGATCAGGCGTCCGGTCACGGAATCGACCAGGTCATCGTTGCCGAGCTGCTCAACGCCGCGGTCAATCCGCTGGAGCGCGTGTTCCGCTCGTCGACGGAAGTCCTTGGCCTCGGCATCGTCGGGGTTCGTCCTCAAGAAGGAGTCGACCTCATCGAGCCATCCCTCGACCAAGTCCCCCACACGGTCGGCCAGATCGCCAGCCAAGGAGAGGGTCCGCCACAGGTTGGCCCAGGTCGCCCGTCCGAGGGGCGAATCGTCGTGCCGGATCAGGTTGCCGCGCACCAGCTGGGCGAACTCGTCATCGGGCAGGGCGCGCAGCCACTCGGTCAAGGGTGCCGGCGCAGCAGTGTGCGCCTCTGCGAACCCGGACCACGGGTGCTTGGCTGAGCTCACGGCACGTGCGCCTTTCGTTGGATGTCAGCCCTCATTATCGCGGAGTCGGTGCAGATGTCCGAGCCGGCAGAGTCTCGTCCTGGCGTGTGTCAGCCCTGAACGATGATGCGCGGCTGCGCACCGGGCGGATAGACATCCGCCGAGGTGGCCTCGTCCCCGCGGGCGATGCCGACCGACGTGGGGTGGATGACCAGGCTTGCGTCCTGATGACGGCACAGGAGTCCGGCGATCTGCTCGGCCGCCACCGTCAGGTCGCGGTGTGGAACGGAGGTGACGTCACCGTCGGCGAACTGGAAGCCCTGGTTGCCCATGGCGGCCCAGGCAACGGTTCCCGCTGCGGTGAGGAAGCTGATCCGGTCTGCCAAGCGCCCGCTGCTGCCGTCGAGCGGCCGAATGTTGAACTTCATGCGAGGGGGTCCTTCGAGGTGGGGGGTGAGGCGATTCTAGGGCGGGCCGGCGCTACACGGACGTGCTGGCCGAGGCCCGCTGCTTGGCACGCCTGGCTGCTGATGCCGCGAGGCACTCATCGCAGCGGCAGCCCCGCTTCCGGTACCACTGCGCGCTCCCCCAGCCTGGGGCGTGGAGGGGCTCGGCTCGGCGAGCCCGCTCGGCAGCCTGCAGGACATCGGCGTACTCGAGGCTGGTGTTGCCGGCAGCCGTCATGGCCTCTCGGTCGGCGCTGGTCGTCCCGGCCCAGTAGCCGGAGCTGCCCGACACGATCGCCCAAGCGAGGCACTCAGCCCGTCCGGGGCAGGATTCGCACAGGGCAGCGAGCCGCGGGGGAACCACAGGCCGCTCTCGGTCCTCGGGAACCCACTCGTCGGGGTCGGTATCGGCGCACGCCGGCGAGGTGATCCGGCGCCAGAATGAGGAAGACCCGGAGGCGGCCGTCAAGGAAGGCGCCTCCAGGTCACCCTGGATGTTCTCAGTGGGGCCAGTGTATCGGTCGGGGGTCGAGTTCGTCATGATTCTGCCCTTCAAGGGATCTCCGGGCGGGGGGTTGAAGTCCCGCTATGCCTGACAGTATCGGAAATCCATCACGATTTGGCAACCCTTAGGGTGGGTGGTCATGCGCACGTACACCTACGCGGAGGTCGCAGCGCGCCTGGCGCAGGCGTTCCCTGAACGCCCCGCCCCCGCGGTCAACACACTGCGCAACGCCGTCGCCCGCGGAGCGACCCGAGGTGTGGCCGGCGGTATACCGCAGCGCCTCAACGGGCCCGACGCACCGGAGGCCCTGTTCGACGCTGACCAGGTCGACGAGTGGATCGAGCACACCCATCCGTGGTCGGTCCGGCGGCAGGTCGTTGCCCTGTGGGAGCGGGGTGCCCAGGAAGAGGCGCTCCGGCTCGGCCGCCGAAGCGGTCTGTCCTGGGACGACCTAGCTGCCGCGCGAGCAGCCGCAGGTGACGCTGCGGTGTCTGGTGAAGCGCTACGGAAATCGTGGGTGCGGCGCTCCCAGGAGAGGTGCTCGGCGGGGTCAGAAGACCACTAGGACGCTGCGGTGGCGCGACACTGGAAAGCGACGTCATCGGAGAGGTGTCGGCACTGCAGTGGGCCCTGTTGCGGCACATGCTGCGCTCGCGTGAGCATCATCGTGACTACCCCGTTGGTACCGGTCACCAGGTAGCACCGATAGCCGACCAAGGCGAACAACGCATTCAGGTGGAACAGGCCGCCCCTCAAGTGCAACATCACCAACAGGGCGGTCAGCCCCAGGGACACGACTGATGCGGACCCCGCGTTGTCGATGAGTAGAGCCGGGGCAATGGGCAAGAGGCTGGCGAAGGTGAAGGCGTAGACCTCCGTATCCCGCCGGCGGACCGAGGTGCTCTCGATCGGGGTGGCCTGTCGACGGCCCAGCGATGCGACAGAAGCAACCGTCAGAGTGACCGATACGGCGCCGCAACCTGCGAGCACCCAAGACCAGAGCCCGAGCTGGGGGTGCAGGATCAGGGCGAGCAAGAGCAAGGTGGGGGGTGAAGGCCGACAGAGACAGCCAGGTGCTGGACAGGAATCGCATGTCAGATCAGCACTGCGACCAGCGCGCCGACGACCATGGCGGGAGCGTAGGGCATGTGCTGGGAACGGTCGCGGCCACGCGCCAGCAGGACGATCGCCCCCACCGCAGCCAGGATCACGATCCCGAGCAGGCCGCGAACCGCGACCCAAGGCCCGAACCAGCCCAGCAGCAGGCCGACCGTGGGGGCGAACTTGACGTCACCCATGCCCATGCCGGCAAACAGACCCAAGACGCCGAAGAACAGGCTCAGGCCCAGGGCCCCCAAGGCTGCGACGCCCAGGCGATCCCATTGGTCTGAGGTGGCCGCGGCGAGACCGAGGATTCCCACCATGCCCAGGAGAGCCAGCGCGTTGAGGCGGTTGGGTACGCGCTGGACGTCGACGTCGATCCACAGCGCCACCAGCCCGACGAGGGCGAACCACCCCACAGCCAAGCCATCCCAGCCGCTGGGCAACAGCAAGCCCACCGCTCCCCCGCCGACGGCAGCAGCCAACGGCCACCACCTGGACGGCAGGGGGCGTTGTTCGTCCTCGTGCCGGTACGCGCCGCGCCGCAGCCACGACGCTGTCAGCCCAGCAGCCAGGGCAAGGCCCAGGGCGGCCGCCCACTCCTCCGGGGTCACTGCGCGGTGGGCGCGGGATCAACCTTTCGCGGCTGTGCCGTTCCCAGCTTGATCCAGTCGGGCAGCGTGATGTCGACCCGCCCGCTGGGCAGGTCGAGCTTCGTCGTCTGGTCCTTGTTGGTGTTGTCGGTCATCGTTCTTCTCCTGGTGTGATGTCTTCCATCTGGATGACGACGCGCTCGCCCCGTCGTCCGGTTCGGTCGGTGTAGGCGACCTTGGTTGTTCCGGTTACACGCCACAGCATGCCCCGCGGCAACAGGTGGCCGGTGTCGTCAGCTCCTTCCGACTTGCCCAGGTAGATCCCCCTTCGGGTCTTGAGCTCGAAGCAGGCGACCCTTCCCGCGGGATCTGGGAGCTGACTGGTCTCGTGGAGCTGGTGGCTCGCGCCGGTGTAGCGGTCGAAGGCGACTTCGTCTCCCGGCTGGAACTGCGACTGGGCGAACGGAACCAAGCTCGAGCGGTTGATGTAGGCGGGCATCTCGACGTTGGCGTAGAGGACGTGTCCTCGGTCGTTGTTCGACTCGTACGCCTGGATGGCGCGATCGACCCGTTTGACGAAGGCCCTGTCGCCTTCGGTCATGCTGTCGATGTCGGACGTGTTCTCGGAGAGTTGGTCGTTGATCTGCTTCCATGACTGGGGCGAGCTGGTGATCCTGTCCAGCGCGTGGAGCTGCGCCTTGGGCAACGACTGCAGGGTCGCATGCTTGGTCCGTGACCTGGCCTTCATCTGCCGACCGGACACCGGAACGCGAATGGCATCAAGCGAAGCCAGCTGGCGCTCCTTGAGAGGGTGGCCCAACGCAGCGTTGCTCTCTCGTGGGAAGATCCTGGCACGGTCCCGTTGAGCCCGGGTCAGGCCGGACATCGCTTCGGTCATCGTGTCCAGCTCGCGCAGGCCTTGACGGGCATCCTCCCTCGCAGCCAACTCCCCCACCTCGACAGCGACAGCACGCTTTGCGGCCACGCTCGACTGCCCGCGATCAGCCTCCAGAGCTCCTGGTAGGCCCTTGCGACCCTTCTTGCTCATGGATGTCCCTCCTCCAATCTCCCTGTCTGTTGGCGACCCAACGGGTGGGCACCGCTTCACCTCAGAACAGGTGAGGAACTGTGACCACCCCCACCCATTGAGGTAGTTGGGCGCAATAGTGGCCCGCAGTAGTAGCCCCCAATAGTAGGGCCAAATAGTGAGTCCCAATAGTGTGTGCAAACTACTAGGGGCAAGTAGTGGGGCAACGTAGTGCGGCGCAATATGCGGGGACGTAGTGGGGCCCAATAGTGGGGGCGTGCCAAAGTAGTGGGGCGCAGTAGTGGGGGGCAGTAGTTGGGCGTTCCTCGGTGGGGCAGGGCCGTGATCCACCCCGACTTGTCCTAACGTCTTGCCACGAAGGTGTCACAACAGCGTCACAGCGCGACACCTGTTCTTGACCAGAGCACAACGGATCATCCTGAAAGAGGCGACATGAGCGAGGCGAAGCCGGACCCTCGACTCGACCGAGTCATGGCATTGGCCAACTGGAAGGGCGGGGTCGGCAAGACGACCCTGACCGCGAACATGGGGCACACCCTGGCGAACGGCGGTGCGCGCATCCTGCTGGTCGACCTCGACCTGTCGGGCAACCTCGCTCTTGATCTGGGCCTCATCCAGCACCCCGAGCAGGACGCCGGAGCCGGCCTGATGGCCGCGATCCGCGACGGCGAGGCCCTGCACCCGATCAAGGGTGTGCGTCCCGGCCTGGATTGGATACCTGGGGGGATGGAGCTCCGCGGGATCGGCCGTCTGGATCCTGAGGTGGCGATCGCCAACTTCCGGGAACAGATCGCTGCTGCGGCCCAGGCGGGCGACTACGACCTAGTGATGCTGGATTGCCCGCCCAACCACCCGGAGATCATCGAGATGGCGTTCGGGGCAGCGCGCTACATCTTGGTGCCGTCCAAGAGCGACCCGGCGAGCTGGGACGGCATCGCCAAGCTCGGCCCGTTCGTGCACCAAGCCAGGGCGATCAATCCGAAGCTCACCTGGTTGGGCATCGTGATCTTCGACGTGGACACCCAAGCGACCAGCGTTCTAGCCAGCGTGCGGTCGAGCCTGAGCCACTACGGTATGCCGATCCTCACCGCGCCGGTCCGTCACTCGGCCCGCGGGGCGCATTTCACCCGGGCGCGTGGCCAGCTACTGGGGGAGTTCGCCAACGGGAGCAAGGACACGATCAGGGCGCTTCGGATGCGTCGGAGCGACCCGACCGTGGAGATCCCCGTCAGCGGGGGCGAGACGGCCAAGTCCCTGCAGGAGGACTACGAGCACATCGCGGGTGAGGTCATCCAACTCATCACCCAGCATGAGGATCGGGAGGCGATGGCATGAGCACCCAGCCGCAGCCGTACGCCTTCCCGTCAGGAGTCCTAGGGCTTGAACCCGAGCCTCCCACCACGAGCCCTGTGGCGCCTGTCGAGGCCGCAGAGAGGCCCAAGTTCCGGCCTCGACGGACAACCCAGGACACAGCGCCGGTCGGGACCATCGCCGCGGTCCCGGCGCAAGCCATGCCCTCCGGCAAGCGATTGCCGACCAGCACGTGGTTGCCCTCAAGGCTGGCCTCGCAGGTGCGCGAGGAGTACGAGAGCCGGGGGATCGGCGCCGGCCAGCTGTTCAAGGAAGCCATCGAGTTCGGCAAGGACAAGATTCCGGGCCTCCTGAAGAAGTCGAAGCGCCGCCAACAGCAGACCACCGAGGATTCGGGCGGCCTGTTCGCTGCTGCCACACCAGTACCCGCGCGGCCACGGGCTTTCGACGAACCGACCGAGACGCTCACATACCGGATGTCCAAGGCCGATCAGCAGATCCTCGATGAGCTTGTCTCCAAGTGGGGGGCGATATCTCGAGGGCACCTGATCGGGTGCGCATTGGATCATTACTTCACCCACCGCCCAGACAAGTCCAAGGAGTAGACCCCAAGATGGCCCAACCCACCCCCACCGCAACGACGAACGACCAGCAGGCTTCCCAGACGGCACCGCCGGCAGATTCGGCCAGTGTGCACGTCCCGGCGCCCCCCAAGACGCGCCGTCGGCCGCTGCTGATCGTTCTCTCCGTCGTCCTGATCGCTCTCGGATCGCTCTTGGCCGCGTTCTTGGTGACGTTGAACCAGCGGACCGTCAGCGTGGTTGCGGTGAGCCAGGACATCATCCGCGGCGACGTCATCAGCGCCAACGTGCTGCAGGCGGTCGAAGTCCCTCCGAACTCCGCCCTGCAGACCATCCCGGCCTCCGACATCCAGCAGCTGGTCGGCAAGCGAGCTGCTCTGGACATCCATGCCGGCGGCCTGGTGTCCCCGGGATCTGTCGCCGAGGTTCCCTTCCCCGGCGACGGGCGCTCGGTGGTGGGCATGAGCCTCAAGGCAGGCCAGCTGCCGACCGTGCGCAGCCTTAAGGCAGGCGACAAGGTCCTGGTCGTCTACACCCCTCGGGCCCAGGACGAGCTGGGGGAGAGCACGGGCGGTCGCCAGATCCAGGCCGAGGTGGTCGGGATCCGTGAGGTGCCGGACACCAGCGATGTCGTGCTCGACGTGACCGTGGCCTCCAACCAAGCCGCAGAGTTGGCCGACATCATCGCCACCCAGCGGGTCGCGGTCATCCTCCAGGGGGCGTGAGCATGTTGATCTCCCTCGTCTCCGCCGCAGGCGCCCCTGGTGTCAGCACCACTGCCTTGGCCATGGCATTTGCCTGGTCCCGTCCCACCCTGCTCATCGACGCCGATCCCAGCGGAGCTACGACCTTCCAGGCGGGATACCTGCGAGGACAAGTGACCCGTGACAAGTCGATCTTGGACTTGGCCATCGCCCATCGCCAGCATCGGCTGGATGAGGTGCTGTTCGGGATCAGCATCGACCTGCCCGACAGCACGGTGAAGCTCATCCCCGGTATCCACACGCCGGCACAGGCCCGATCTCTCGGGCCTGTGTGGCCCGATCTGGCCCGTCACCTGCAGGACCTCGAGTCCAAGGGCATGGACGTCATCGTCGACGCGGGCCGGCTCGGCATGGCCGAGCATCCCCACCCCCTCATCGCAGCCTCAGACCTGGTCCTGCTTGTCACGCGCAGCCACCTGCCGGGGCTGTCTGCTGGCGCGGCGTGGGCCGGCGTCTTGCGCGAGGAGTTCACCCAGCGGGGGATCACCGACCGTGTCGGAGTGCTGATCGTTGGGCCGGACCGTCCCTACACCGCTCGGGAGATCGAGTCCGCGTTCGGGCTGCCCGTCGTGTCCACCATGGCCTGGGACCCGGTCAACGCCGAGGTGTTCTCTCTGGGCAACCCGCCCTCGCGGAAGTTCGACAAGAGCCTGATCAACCAGAGCGCCCGCGCGGCAAGCCAGACCATCTCCAACCGGATCATGACGTCGAGGTCTGCCCTCGACACGAACACCCCCCTGGGAGCACTGTGACCACCACCCCCCGCCCCGATCTCAACTCTCTGCCGCTGCTGCGCAAGCCCGAGGTATCCCCGGTGATGGCTCGGCTTGCAGGGATGTCGACCGATGCGCCACCCAGCAGGGACGTCCCCGCGGCCAGCTGGGTTCCGCGAGCTGTCGAGCACCTGACCACCAGCCCCTCGCGTCGGCGTCACAGTGACGACTATGGCGGTGAGATCGATTGGACCGTCGTGGCCCAGTTCCGTGGCCAGGTGTCAGCTCGGCTCACCGAGATCTCCGCCGCCGAGAACCTCACGGCCGCAGAGCAGCGTGAACGTGGCGCCCAGATCATCAAGGACCTGCTCGACGAAGACGCGCGTGTAGCGCTGAACGCCGGAACCTCCGTGCGTGATGTCGACCAGGAAGAGCGCATGGCTGAGGCCATCTTCGATGCGGTGTTCCGGCTCGGCCGGTTCCAGCCCTTCCTCGAGGACGAGCGCGTCGAGAACATCGAGGTGTACGGCTGCGACAGCGTGCTCCTGGAGGATCAGGACGGCCGCCTGCGTGAGGGTCCGCCGGTTGCCGAGACCGATCGTGAGCTGGAGGAGTTTCTGGCCTTCATCGGGTCCCGCTCCGAGGCCAATGCGCGCGCGTTCAGCGAGGCCAACCCCCGGCTGCACCTGCGCCTCGACAGCGGCGAGCGGTTGGCCGCGGTGTCCTGGGTCACTCCCCGCCCACAGGTCGTCATCCGTCGTCATCGGCTGCGCGAGGTCACGTTGGCTGACCTCATCGAGCGGGGCACGGTGTCCCCGGTGCAAGCCAACTTCCTGGCAGCCGCCATCCGCGCGCAGAAGTCCATCGTCGTGGTGGGGGAGCAGGGAGCCGGCAAGACCACCCTCGTTCGGGCCTTGTGCGCAGAGATCCCTCCTCTGGAACGCATCGCCACGTTCGAGACCGAGTACGAGCTGCACCTGCACGAGCTCACCAATCGACACAAGCGCGTCCTGGCGTTCGAGTCCAGGCCGGGGACGGGCGAGCGAGGCATCGACGGTCGGCAGGCTGGCGAGATCACCCTGTCGGACCTCATCATCGACAGCTTCCGGTTCAACATCAGCCGCCTCATCGTGGGTGAGGTGCGAGGACCGGAGGTCTTCGCCATGGTCAAGGCGATGCAGTCCGGAACAGGCTCCATCTCCACCACCCACGCGAAGAACGCACGCATGGGGATCGAGAAGCTGGTCACCTGCGCCATGGAGGCAGGAAGCCACGTCACCCACGACTACGCCGTGCGTGCTGTCGCCAGCGGCATCGACCTGATCGTCTACGTCGAGCTCGAGACCTCCTCGAAGACCTCCGAGGCCAGCGAGGAGATCTACCGCCGTCGGTACGTCTCCGAGATCATGGGGGTCGAGCTGGGCGGCGACAGCAGCGGCGGCTACCAGGTCACCGACATCTTCGTCCCGAACCCCGAAGGTGGGCCCGGGCGAGCGACGAACCTGCCACACGACCATGCAGCTCTGGAGCGCTACGGGTTCAACGCCGCCGCATTCAACAGGGAGGCCGGCAAGTGAGCCCCGCAGTGCTCGCGGCGCTGGCGACCGCACTCGTCCTCTCTGGGATCCTCGTTGCCATCTTGGGCTTCCGGCGCGTCCCCGTCGACGAGACCTCTCCCCGGAATCGTCCAGCACGCCAACGTACCGCCGCCCAGAACCGCCGCTTGGTCACCCTGGCGGTGGGTGCCGGGGTTGGTGTCCTGCTGGCCATCCTGACGGGGTGGATCGTCTCGATCATCATCGTGCCGATCGCAGCTGTCGGGATCCCGTACCTGCTGGGCTCTGGTGATGCTGAGCAGAGCATCGACCGCCTCGAGGCCATGGAGGAGTGGACGCGCAGTCTCGCCGGCGTCCTGGTGGCCGGCGTCAGCTTGGAGCAGGCCATGATCAGCACCTTGAAGTCCACCAAGGCGCCCATCAGGCCTGAGGTCCAAAAGCTCGTCGCCCGACTGAACAGTCGCATGCCCACCGAGCAGGCCCTGCTCCTGTTCGCAGACGAACTCAACGACGTCACCGGCGACAAGATCTGCGCTGCCCTCATCCTCGGGGCCCAGCGCCGCACTGGCATCGCCACCCTGCTCGAGGACCTCGCCAAGTCCGTGGCCGAGGAGGTGCGCGGCCGCCGCGTCATCGAAGCCGATCGAGCCAAGCCCCGCACCACGGCGCGCTGGGTCACCATCGTCACCTTGGTGATGCTCACAGCGCTCTTCTTCTCAGGCAGCTACGTGGCCCCATACGGAACCCCTCTGGGGCAGGCCGTGCTCGTCAGCCTGCTGGCCGCCTTCGCTGGTGTCCTCCTCTGGATGAAGCGCATGACCGTTGCCAAGCCCATGCCCAGGTTCCTGGGCGCAACCGCGAGGAGCCGTTGATCGTATGACCATCCTGCAGCTCGCGATCCTCGCCGGCGCCCTCGTCGGCCTGGGTGTCTCCTTGGCAATCGTCCGGCTCGTGCCCGCCCGGCCCGACCTGGCCGCCTACCTCAAGACCTACTCCCCGACGGTCACCGCCAACGCTGAGGCCACAACCCGCGTCGACGGAACCGGCGACCTCCGCGACCGCCTCGGCTGGTGGGTGATGAACCAAGTTCCTCTCAGCATCTTCAAGGTGCCCACCAAGGAACTGGCCATCCTTCGCATGCCCGTGCACCGCTTCTTCGCCGACAAGGTCCTGTTCGGTCTCCTGGGCATGGTCTTCCCCACGGTGATGTACGCGGTCGTCTACGTGATCGGTGTCCAACTTCCCTTCTACATCCCCATCGGAGCGTCCCTGCTGGCGGGTGCGGTGACCAGCTTCCTTCCCGACATCAACGTCCGCCAGGACGCCAACGTGGCCCGCGCTGAGTTCGCCCACGCGCTGGGCGCCTACGTCGACCTGCTCGCACTCGAGCGGTCCAGCGGAGCCGGCCAGCGCCAGGCCATGGAATCGGCCGCTGAGGTGGGTGACTCGTGGGTGTTCAAGCGCATCGGTGAAGAACTGCGGCGCTCGCGCTGGTCGGGAGTAGCCCCGTGGAACAGCCTCAAGGCGCTCGCCGACGAGCTGGAGCTGCCCGACCTCCACGACGTCGCAGACATCATGAGGCTCTCTGGTGAAGATGGCGCCGCGGTCGTGGACACCCTCCGCGCTCGCGCAGCCTCCATGAGGTCTGCCCTGCAGGCCAAGGAGATCGCCCTGGCCAACACCGTGGTGGAGCGCATGTCCATCCCCGCCAGCTTGCTGTTCGGCGTCTACGTGCTGCTCCTGATTGCCCCGGTCGGTCTCAGGATCCTGCTCGGGATGTGAAAGGGCGCTGCGAACTGGACAAGAAATCTAGACTGACGAGCAACGTTGACCGACCCGCGGTCACAATGACCCCCCCCAACAACACCTGTTCTCAGTAACGGGTGACCTACCCCAAGTGAAAGGAACCCCCATGTTCGAGACCTTCCAGATCCTGTCTTCCGTCCTGCTGGGCAAGATCGACGGGCTCAAGACCCGTGACGAGCGCGGCTCGGTCACCCTCGAGCAGGCCATCGTCACCGGCCTCCTGTCGATCCTGGCCGTCGCCCTCTTGGCCGCGATCGGTGTCGCCGTCGTTGCCGCCCAGAACCGGATCACCACCTGAGCCCATCAGCAGTAGACCGTCGCTCCCACACCCCCAACAGGAAGCTCCAAGCTCATGCTCAGCCAGTCGAACCGCGTTCCCCGTCACAAGGACAAGCCTGATGGGGAGCGCGGTTCGGTCGCTTTGGAGCTGGCCCTGGTCTTCCCCGTCGTCATGCTGATGCTGTTCGGGATGGTCCAGGGCGGCATCTACTTCTACGCGCGCAACGTAGCCATGGCTGCAGCCCAGGAAGGCGCACGAGCCGCAGCGGGGGAGAACGGCTCATCCGGGGCCGGCCAGACCGCAGCGGTGAGTTTCGCCAACCGCGTTGGAGGTGGCATGGTCTCCAACGTCTCCGCCACCGCCAGCAGGGGCACATCGGCCTCCGTGACCGTCACCTGCACCACGCACAGCCTCGTCCCCGGCCTGGACAGCTTCACGGTCCGCCAATCCGCATCCCTCCCGGTGGAGAGGATCACAGCATGAGGTCGCTTCGCAGCTCCCGCGGTTCGACCACCCTCGAACTCGCCATCATCACCCCCGCTGCCCTTGGGATCGGCGCGCTGATCCTGTTGGGAGGCCGCATCGCCATCGCCCAACAGGCCGTCGAAGCGGCCGCGAACGATGCCGCTCGCTCGGCATCCATCGCCCGCACCGCCGGCGCCGCCCACGGCGCCGCCACCTCGGCGGCCAACAGCAGCCTGAACAACCAAGGGCTCAACTGCACCAGCAAGAGCGTGAACGTGGATGTCAGCGGTTTCTCCCGCCCTCTCGGGGCCCCCGCTACCGTCAGCGCCGAGATCACGTGTCGAGTCAACCTGTCCGACATCGCGCTCCCTGGACTGCCTGGCAGCCTCACCGTGGGTGGCAAAGCCATGAGCCCCATCGATCAGTACAGGGAGCGCCGATGAAGACCCTCGCTGGAATCACCCGATCAGATCGAGGGTCCATGGCCCTGTGGTTCGCGATCGTCATCGCAGCACTGCTGATGGTGGTCGGATTCGTCGTGGACACCGGCGGCCGGATCCGCGCCACCCAGCAGGCCGATCAAGTAGCACGCGAAGCCGCCCGTCAGGCCGGCCAAGCCCTGGACGCGCAAGCCATCCGCGGGACGGGTGTCTCCGTCAACCCTGCAACTGGTCGAGCCGCAGCACAGAGCTATCTTGCGGCCGCCGGCGTAACCGGCAATGTCTCGTTCTCCGGCACGACGGTTCGCGTCACCACCGAGGTTCCCTACCAGCCAACCTTCCTCCCCTTCGGGGGATCGGTCCGTGGCGAAGGTGAGGCCCGCACCGTCCGCGTCATGGGAGGTACGGAACGATGACCATCCTGCGTCGACTCGCCCTGGGCATCAGCTCGTTGGCCGCACTACTGATCCTCGTCCTCGGAATCCCCTGGGCTCTCCTGGTCGCTGGAGTCGCCCCGTTCGCCCACGGCCTCCCCACATGGGACGAGTTCGTCTACGCGCTCACCTCCCGCGACAACGGCACCTTCATCCTGGGCCTGTTCACCGTGGTCGCGTGGGTGGGTTGGGCCATCTTGATGGTGGCGCTTCTCCTCGAGGTCGTCGCACGTGTCCGCCGCGTTCAGGCACCCCGGATGCCGGGCTTCGGCTTGCCTCAGCTCGCGGCCAAGCACCTCATCAGTGGCGTCCTCCTGCTCTTCATGGCACCTGGGCTGGCGCACGCGGCGCCCACAGAATCGCCGACGCCAGTGACCCAAACGGCAGCTGCTACCTACGCGCAGGCCACCCCCGAGACACCCCCGACGCCGGTCGTCGACGACTCCTCCGCAGAGTCGGACACCGTCATGGTGAAGAAGGGCGATTCCCTCTGGGAGATCGCCGACAACGAACTCGGCGATGGAAACCGATGGCCGGAGCTGTTCGCAGCATCCCGGGACACGGACCAGGGCGGGGGAGCGCACATCACCAACCCCGACCTCATCTACCCCGGATGGACGATCACTCTCCCCACAACCGAGACCTCCGAGACGGTGGCTCCCGCGCCCCAGGACACGCTCACAGAAGCAACGCCGACGGCTACACCTGACGCCGATGCCGACCAGGGTGCTCCGCAGGACGACGAGCAGAGCACCCAAACGCAGGTGGCTTCCCCTGCGACTGCCGCAGCGTCTCCGGAGGCTGCACCGGCCACGGTGGCTCCCCCCACCAGTCAGAACACGAGCGTCCAGGAGCACGTCCAGCAGGCACCGGCCGAGGCTGACGATCCGATTCCGGTCAGGACCGTGTTCGGTGTCGGGGCCCTCCTCGCTGCCGGTGTCGTCACGCTGCTGGGCGCGCGCCGCCGGATGCAGCACCGTCGCCGCGCCTTCGGGAACCACATCACCCTGCCGACGGGAGCCGATGCGGCGGTAGAGCAAGCGGTGCGCGCCGTTGCCGACCCGCTGGCCTTGGATGACATCGACCAAGCACTTCGCGCGCTCTCGCGAGACTGCGCGGCAGCGGGGGAGCCACTTCCCACGCTGCGCGCAGCACGTCTGACTCCGGCGCAGCTCGAGCTCTATCTCGCTGAGCCACACCAGCTCCCAAGCCCTTGGCAGAGCACCGCGGACTCGACTGTGTGGTTCTACGAGCCTGACTCGACCGACAAGCTCGACGAGGCTGACTTGGAGAGCATCCCCGCCCCATACCCGGCCTTGGTCACGCTGGGCCAAGATGCCGAGGATGGTCACGTCCTCGTGGACCTGGAATACCTGGGTGCCCTCGCACTGGTTGGGGAACAGGACGTGTCCAGCGAGATCCTCGCGGCCATCGCCATCGAGCTGGCTGTCAGTCGATGGGCCGACGACATCACCATCACCCTCGTGGGTGCCTACAGCGAGATGGAGGACTCCCTCCGGACAGGCCGACTCCGCTACCTCCCCAGTGTCGAGCGTCTCATCGACGCCCTCGAGGCACGCAGTCTGCAGGACCACGCAGCCCTGGCCAGTGCCGGAGCCGAGTCCCTCCAAGAAGCGCGAGTTCGGGGAGTCGCACCCGATGCATGGACTCCCGAGATCATCATGATCACCGGCGACCTGACACCCCGACAGCGCAACCGCATCGCCACCTTGCTTGAGACGATGCCGCGCCTGGCGGTCGCCTTCGTGACCACATCCGGTGACCAGCTCACGGACTGGAGCCTGGAGATCAACGACGCCGACCACGCTGTGTTGAGGCCCTTCGGACTCACCATCCAGCCCCAACGAGTCACGCACGAAGCGTACGAACGGATCCTCTCCGTCTTGTCGCTCTCGCAGGACACCCAAGGCACCCCCATCGTCGTCGAGGAGCCGGACGCCGTCGAGGAGCCGGACGCCGTCGAGGAGCCGGACGCCGTCGAGGAGCCGGACGCCGTCGAGGAGCCGGACGCCGTCGAGGAGCCGGACGCCGTCGAGGAGCCGGACGCCGTCGAGGAGCCGGACGCCGTCGAGGAGCCGGACGCCGTCGAGGAGCCGGACGCCGTCGAGGAGCCGGACGCCGTCGAGGAGTTCGTCCCTGCTTTGTCTGCTACAGCTGCCCTCAAGGAGGACCGGACCATGCTGTCCGAGCGGCTCGGGGCCCACCAACATCCCTACCTGCGCGTTCTGGGGCCGGTGGAACTCCACCATGCTCAGGGGACCGTTGATCCCCGTCGAGTCGGTCGGCTCACTGAATACCTCGCGTTCCTCCTGCTCACCCCCGGAGCCACCTACAGCGCCATCGACGAGGCCATCTGGCCAGGACGGCCCGCCGACAAGGACACCAACAACAACAACACGCGAGGCACCGCCACGAGCCGTCTACGCCGATGGCTGGGCAAGAACGAGGCTGACGAGGACTATTTCCCGCCCTACAGCAGCTACCGCATCAGCGAAGACGTGCAGACCGACTGGGACGAGTTCACACGTCTAGTGGGATCCAACGTCTCGCAGGCAACGACAGAAGACCTGGAGAAGGCACTAGGCCTCGTCCAGGGACGGCCCTTCAAGGGCGTCCCCGCGCGCCGGTACGCCTGGGCGGAGATGATCCGCCAGCGCATGATCGCCCAGATCTCCGATGCCAGTTACGAACTCGGCCACCGACGCCTGTTCGAGAGCGATTGGCAGGGTGTTGAGGAAGCCGTCACCGTCGGTATTGAGGTGGATCCCGGGACTGAACGTCTGTGGCGCCTGCGAATCCTGGCAGCCCACCAGAGCGGCAACCTCGAGGCATTCCGCGAGGCAGTTGACCGACTGGAAGCGTTTGGCGACGAGCTTGGCATCGGCCTAGACCCAGAGACAGAAGACCTTCTGGCTGCACTGAATGGCGAGATGGCGACCTTCGCCGGCCTGATCAAGAACTTGGACCCTCACCCCATGGAGAACCGATGAACAGGACACACCTTCGCGCCGCGGGATCATTGATGATCGCCCTCCTGGTGGCAGGTTGCGGACCCACGCCAGAGCAGCCCCCCTCCCCTACGCCGACGCCGACCCCGTCATTGACTGCCTCGCCGGAGCCCTCCCCGGTGAAGAGTGCAGAACAGCTGGCGGCCGAGAGCAAGGTGGAGGAGATGAATCGGACCTACTGGTCCGTCATGACGAAGCAAGCTGACCCCAACAACCTGTACGGCGTGATCCGTAATCGCGCTGGCGAAGAGTACGTGGCGTCGTACTTCCGGATGTACTCGACCATGGACGCGCAGATGGGTGGCCGGGCTGAGGGGGAGCGGACAGTAAGCATCCAAGGCTCAGACGTGGCTGAGGATCTGGACGGCCGGTCAACAGTTGAGGTGAGTACCTGTGTGGACGACAGGACCTGGTGGTTCGTCGACAAGGACGGAACGAAGATCCCCGTTGAGCCGGTGGTGAACCCCGTCGTGTTCACAGTGCAGGAGTTCCCCGACGGATGGTTCGTCGTAGGGGAGAGGGACGGTGCTCACACATGCGAGGTCTGATCCGGTGCGCCCTTGCGCTTCTCCTCCTCTTGGCGAGCTGGGGCATCGTGGGCACGAGCCCTGCTCAGGCAGCTGGTGAGGGCTGCTACTACAAGACCATCCGCACGCCCGAGGGACCGAGGCTGGAACTGTATTGCCCCCCACGGCAAGGGGAAGATCCTCCGCCCCGGAAAGACGGTGGCCAAGACAAGTGCTACTACGGAGGCCAGGAGATCCCGTGCGTGAGTGAGCGAGGCATCTTCTATGCCCCCTATGGCTGCTGGCTCACTCACGCACCGGTGGATCCAACCGTCAACCCGCTTGCTCTGGACCTGCTCGCTCAACATGGGGGAGAGGGTGTGGTTTACCTCTGCTACACGGGATCTGGAAGCCCTCTCTACGTCTGGATGGCTGACTCCAACCCGCCTCCCAACCCCGCAGTGCTAGCGGCCCGCGCCGTGGCTCAAATGCAGCTCAGGGCTCCACAGATCGGCATAGTCCCGGAGGCGTCGCCGGGCAGCGTGGGTGTGGTTGGACTGCCGGTCTGGATGTGGGCAGCTGACCCCGGACCGTCGGTGACCGGCCCCAATACCAAGTCAGTATCTGAGCGGGGGTACACGGTGACGGCCACTGCGAAGCTGGACCGACTCGAGTGGAGCATGGGTGATGGGAAGAGCGTCACGTGTCGGACCGCAGGGACCCCGTATACCGACGCGGCTGGCCTGACGGACTCGCCGGACTGTGGGTATCGCTACGAGCAGCAGGGACACCGGACGGTGCAGGTCACCGCCTACTGGTCTGTCAGATGGTCGGGCATAGGCCAGACGGGCACGATGGCGTTCGACTTCTCACGGACCGCGGAGATCTCCATTGGGGAAGTGCAGGTCATCAACCGGTAGCCGTTGCTCAGCAGGCGAGGCCGAGGGTCTGGAGCGGGTTGTCGGCGAGGGCTGCGGTGAGCCGCTGGCGTGCTCGGCTGCAGCGTTTGCGGATGACGTCGGCTGAGACCTTCAAACGGTCAGCGGCCTGCTGGGGCTTCTCCTCGTCCACGTAGATGGAGACCATCAGGTCGGCATCGTCCTGGCTGATGACGGATTGCTTGACGCCCCAGCTGACGACGTCGGCCAAGCGGATCGGCTCGTCGGAGTGGTGGTCATGTTCTCGTGTGGGGTGACGGTCGATGAAGGCGGCTGCATCATCGGAGGGGAACTCCTGGTGGCGCCAGGGTTGCTTCATGGTGCAGCGGTGCAGGGTGTCGAGGGCGAGTTTGACGGGCACAGCGTTGGTGCGTCGGTCGACGGCGTAGTTGGTGATGATGTCCCAGAACTCTGCGACCACGAGCTGCCTGCGGTCCTCGCCCCACAAGGTGTCGGCGTCCCGGGCCGCCATCCTCAGCGCGATGCGTCCGAGCTTGGGAAGCATCAACTGCAGGAGGATGCGGCCGGCGAGGGCCTGCCCCTGCTGGGTGAGCCGGAGCAGCGCCAAGAAGTAGGCGTCCTTCTGGTCAGCCTGGGCTGAGTCGATCGCGTCGACGATCTCGTGGGGGTGATGGAACCCCTCGAGGAGGGGCTCGGAGGTGGCCCATCGCGTCACGGTGTTGCTGGCGCTGGTGGTGCTGTTCAGGGTGATCCACTCTGAGATCAGCTGATGGAACAGGGGCGAGGAGACCTTGCCTGGCATCTGGTGGTGGTAGCGGAACGCGGACTGCATGTCGGCTTCTCCTGGGGGTGCTTGTTTCGGCTTGCTTCCACCTTCGCTAGTGGGTCTTGCCGCATGACTGGCCGCGTCGCCCCCCAGAAAAAAGTTCCTTGCCCGTTCGGTCACAAACCGTGCTCTGGCGCGCACCTGTTCTAGACGTGCACGAATCACGCGGACTTCTGCTGGCACCGATCGCTGAGGCGGCGGGTGCGATCGCTGCACGCCCTTTGACTGTTCGCGCGGGTGCGGAACTCCGCGCGCTCCTTGGTCAAGCCCGTGGCAAGACCACCCCCAGAGCGGGCAGGGGACCGGCCCGCGCCGGCTTCGCGGCACCGGCCCCTGCCCTTCACCACCAGGAGGATTAGTGCGAGTTCTCAGCCAGACCGCACCCGTTGGGGAGAGCTCGGCAATTGCGAGCTTCTTCCGGCGTCGGCCGGCGTCCGCACCGGGTGGCAAGACCCGTGAGCCGATCGCCACCGCGAGTGACCAGGTCAAGACGAACCTGTTGGCCCATGCGTTGAGTGCGGCGCTGACCGGGTGCCTGATCCTGTCGCCGCTCGGTGCGGTGACCGGCGGTTTTGCTCTTTACCAGGTGATCAACACGCCGGCCTCGGACCGCCCTGTCGAGGTTGTGGATCGGGCCAACGAGCGTGCGATCGCCGAAGAGATCGCGAAGACCGTCGTGGTCACGTGGTTGACCACGACCAAGGACAACCCGGAACGCCTCACCGCGTTGGTCAAGGGGGCCGGCGTGACGTCGATGCCCAAGCAGGCTTTCGTGGTTGCGGATCCGTCGATTGCCGGGATCACCGAGGTCAATCAGGACACATGGTCTGTGGTCGTGGCTGCCACCGTGACGGATGCGAGCCAGACCACCGGCCGGAAGTTCTACCAGGTCCCCGTGCAGGTTGTCGGGGGTGGTGGATCCGCGCTCACGTTGCCCGCGGTCGTGGCGGGCCCCAGTGTGGCCGCGTCGTCGTCGATCAACTACCCGCACATGGTGACGCGGCAGAGTGGCGCAGGCCTGGCTGTCGAGCAGTTCCTTGCGGCCTACGTCGCAGGGCAGGGTGACCTGAACCGCTACCTCTCGCCCGGAGTCGTTCTCCAGCCAATCTCACCTGCCCCGTTCACCTCAGTGCAGCTCGTGGATCTCCGCAGCACGACGGAGATCTCCGAGAAGGAAGATCCGAAGGATGGGGACGTCAGCCGGGTCTTGGCCGTCGCCGCGGCCAGCGTCTCGGAGGAGCAGACGGTCCACCTGTCCTATGCACTGACCCTCAACGCGCGTGCTGGACGGTGGGAAGTCGCAGCACTCGATCCCATCCCCGCCCTCGGAAGAAGTACGGCCAGTGCTGCTCCAGCACCGACCACAGCTCCCCGAACTCCCGTCACCCCGACGGGTGCCCCCACCAGTAACCCCTGATTGAAAGGAACGTCCTACCATGCTCGACACCATCGACAGCATCAACTCCTCCGTCCAGTCCTCCGTCCTCGGTTTGGCCATCACCGCGGCGCTCATCGTCATGCTCATCACCGCGGTTGTCACGCGCGGCTCGATCCCCAAGATCTTGGGCGCCGGGCTCGCTGCGGGCATCTTCCTCTGGATCATCTTCAACGTCACCCAGGTCCGTGACCTGGTTGGTAAGGACCTGGATGCGGAGGCCCACATGAGCCGGATCCCCTCGCAGAGCGTTGTCGTTCCCGCTCCGGTATCCGGTCTCGACACCGAGGCCGCCGACACCCCGACCTGGGCCTGATCGGTAAGGGGATCCCACCGTGGCATCAGAGGCCTCGTCGGACGACCGCGTTGAGGTGGTGAAGTGGTACACCCGTGCGCGCAGGTTCCCTCAGCTGATCGGCAAGACAGCGGATGGCACCACAATCTGGGGTGGCCCCTACACCTACACCCAAGCCGGTGTCGGGGCCGCGGTGCTGATTATCGGCAGCCAGACGATTGACTGGTGGGGCCAGTTCGGGTTGCTGGGCAACGCCGGCATCTTGCTCGTGGCCGCCTACGGGTCGGTCCTCTTGGCAGGACAGATCCCCTTCGGGATGCGCAACCCACTGCTCGTTGCCTGGGGGTTCATCGGGGCGATCAGTGCACCGAGCCAGGGCAAGTTCGCTGGCCGTGACGTCCGCCTCAACCGACCCCACGTCGCACGCTCGACCTTGGTGGTTCGCGCAACGCAGCCCATCCCCCCCGAATCCGTGCCACCCGATCCGCCCGAGGCGGTGACCCATCACCCGATGCCAGCGCTGACTGGCGTGCAGCAGCTGCTGGCTGCTGCGGGTGCACCCAACCGAGAGAAGGACTACTGATCAACATGCGCACCCCCACGCGAGACATGGCCGGGAACCTTCGGTGGACCCGCTCTGGGATGGTCTGGGCTGACTGGATCCTCACGGGGCTGCCTTATGGGCTGCGGCCCACCAAGGACAAGGCAGCCGTCAGAGGCCTGCACCAGGCGCTGTTCCGTGCGCTCCCGGGCGAGTCACTGTTGCTGGGGATCCGATGCGGCTTGGATCCCGCGGTCGTTGTCTCGCAGATGCTCGACGACGTTGACTTGGAGGCGTGCCCGGACTGGGTGGCTGAGTGCAACGCCACCTTGGACACCCTGGACCAGATCGGTCCCGGGCAGCGGGTCTACTGGCTGTCGGTGCCCTTGGGGATGGATCGCTCCTCCGATCGCTTTGTGGAGCCGTTCCGTGCCGGTATGGCTGGGCTCAGGGACAGGATGGGCCTGCCACGGAACCCGGTTGCCGAAGAAGACGTTGATCGACGTCTTGCCCAGGCTGCCCAGGTGGCACAGAGCATCCCCGCGCCCTTCGCGCCGCAGCCGGCCACGGTGGCGCAGATGGTCTGGCTCCACCAGCACTCGGTCATGCGCGGGCTCTTCCAGGACTTGGACCTGCCTGACGCTGACGATCTGCTGGCCGAGCAGCTGCTCGTCCCCCGCTCTGGGGCAGCACTCGTGGAGCCCTTCCTCGATGAGGGTGGACAGAGCGACTTCGATGGGCCCACGAGCAGGCTGAACCCGTTGAAGCGCCGGTACTTGAAGGTCAGCGACGCCAGCACGGTGGGGGATGCACCTGCGTCCTACCAGTCGATGATGGTGGTGTCCGCGGTCCCTGACAACGGGATGACCTTTCCCGGATCTGAGGTGATCGGCCGGATCGACGAGTCCGGCGTCGACGTGGACTGGGCCATTCGCCTCTCCATCCGATCGAGCCAGTCCGTCCAGGCCGCGAACCAGCGCGCCCTGCGGAACCTGAATGAGCAGTACGGACAGCGTTCCGGGGAAGTGAGCCACGGCCTCAACATGCTCGATCGAGTGGCAGCCGATCTCGCCGAGTACGTGGAGGTCCTGGAGAGCGACAAGCTCGAGGTCGAAGCCCAAGCGACGATCATCTGCGCCGTCAGCGGTCCGACGCCGGAGTCATCCCGGCTCCAGGCGCAGGCCCTGGCCGGCTGGTTCGGACATCCCGGCTACAAGCTCATCGCACCCTTGGGCTACCAGGAGGAACTGTGGTGGGCCATGCAGCCCGGGGTGGCTGCCACGGCCGCTGTCCGTGAGTTCGCCCAGATCACGACCAGCCGGAACCTGTCTGCACTGATCCCCCTGGCCTCGGTGCGGCTGGGCGACAACAAGGGCTCCGCCCTCGGCCTGAACATCGCCAACGGCCCCCTCCTGGACGTCAACCTGCCCTGTGGCCCCACCTCAGTGGTCCTCCACGACTTGGAGGGTGCCTCCGACAAGAACGTCTCTGGCAGCGCAGCGGTCGCGGGTGAACTCGGCTCCGGCAAGACGGCGACCTTGATGAAGCTCGCCGGTGATGTCGTCGACCGGGGCGGCCAGCTGGTCATCGCCGATCGCACCGACAAGGGTGAGTGGGCGTCGTGGGCCTCCGAACTCACCTCGGCCGTCGTCGTGAACAGCATGGATCCCGAGTGGTCACTGGACCCGCTGCGGGTCTTCGGGCCGAAGCTCGGAGGACGACTCATGCAGAGCTTCCTGACCCCACTGCTCGACGTCAGGCCGACCAGTGAGCGCGGCGTCCTGCTGTCCGACGTCCTTGATCCGGAGTACCTCGAGCGGCACCAGATCCTCTCCTCGGGAGCACTGGTGGAGCATCTCCACGACGACTGCTCGATGCCCGGCGCACTCGAGATGGCGCGCCTGATCCGGGTGTTCGCACGTCGCGATCTGGGCCGGGTGATCTTCGATGAGACGGTGCCGCCCCTGCCGCTGACCACACGGGCCATGGTCATCAGGACGAACGGGCTGCAGCTCCCCTCGCGTGAGGAACTGGAGCACGCCCACCTGTTTGAGCAGATGGGACTGGAGAAGATCTTCGGCCGCGCCTACCACGCCTTGGTGGCAGCGCTCGCCCGGCATGTGTGCTTCGCCGACACCTCGGTCCTGTCCGGCTTCGTGGTGTCCGAGGCACACGCGATGACCATCAGCTTCGAGGGAGAACGCGAGCTCGTCGACCTGATCAGGGATGGCCGCAAGCACCGCGCCGTGGTCCTGCTCGACTCCCACGACCCCGAGGCCGACTTCGGATCACCCACCCTCCGCGGCCTCATCCCCACGCGGATCCTGATGCGGCATCGCGACAAGACCTTGGCCAAGCGAGGCCTCGCCTGGCTGGACCTCGACCCGAACGACGAGGACCTCGTCGAGATGGTGCGGGAGGACACCGCCCCGCTCAGCACCAACGGGGAGACGCCCCTGCACCGACGGGGTGAAGCCACGATGCGCGACATGTCGGGCAACCTCGGCCGGATCAAGATCCTGCTCCCGGCGCGAGAGGAACGAGCAGCCGCCATCACCAAGGGTGGGACGGCGACCGCCCGCACGACCCTCCTCCGGGAGGCCAGCTCGTGAGGACCAAGCTCAAGCACCTGCTCGACAGGTGGCGGGAACGAGCTGCTGGCATCATGACCGCGGTCGCCTTCCTGATGATCGCCTGCGCTCCCCTCGCGCACGCTGACACCGGCACGATCGTGGGACCTCTCGCGTGGATCGAACTGCAGGACACGAGAGGGATCTCGATCTGGCAGCACGACCTCTCGCTCGATCGGGGGACAGGATTCCCCTTCAACCCGGAGAAGTTCTTCTGGTCGGCCGTGACCGACTTCTCATGGAGCTACTACCGCAACTTCGTGGCCCTGGTGCTGTGGTTCCTGGACTGGGTCCTGCGCTTGGAGTGGATGGGGCTCATCGCAGCTCCGCTGCTGGAGATCGGCGACGCCCTGCAGCGCGTGGTCAACGACCTCGGCCTGGTCCCGACCTTCCTGACGATCACGGCCGCCGTGGCCGGCCTGTGGATGCTGCGGGGACGCATGGCAACCGGCCTGTGGGACGTCCTGATCGCCTGCATCATCTCGTCGCTGGCGATCGGCGTGTTCGCCCACCCCGTGCGGATGGTGGCAGGCCCTGACGGCTACATCGTGAACGCGAACCACCTCGGCCAAGAGGTCGTGGCAGCCCTGGCCACTGGAGACGCGAAGGACAAGGATCCCGAAACGCTCCGCCGAGCCCAGACCGGCCAGCTCGTCGACGTCTTCGTCCGCCAGCCCCTGCAGATGATCAACTACGGCAAGGTCGTGGACGGGACGCCGTGTGAGGCGACCTACAACGAGGCCGCACAGGCAGGTCCGTACGGGCCGGCCAGCACCATGCGCGACAAGATCGCAGCCTGCGACAAGGCTCTCGGGGACTACGCGGCAGCACCCAGCGCCAACATGGCAGGATCTGCCCTGATCTTCCAGCCGTCGGGCTTCATCATCCTGCTGCTCGCAGTGCTCCTGGGTGGCTCGGTCCTGGCCGCCAGCGTGTGGGCGATGTACCAGTCCGTCCACGCGATCTGGGCCCTGGTCTCAGGGCTGCTCCCCGGCGGAAGCCGTGGCTCGATCCTGCAGGTGATCGCCGAGGTGTTCGTCTCCCTCGTCATCATCGTCTTCACCAGCGTCTATCTCGGCGTCTTCCTTCTCGTGGTCCAAGCCATGTTCAAGGGAAGCGACAACCCTGCGCGAACCTTCGTACTCGTCGACATCATCCTCGTGGTCGGGATCATCGTCTTCGTCCGTAAACGAGCCCAGTTGAAGGGCATGTCCCAGCGCATCGCCAAGTGGCTGGCCTGGCGCCCCGGAGGCTCCCCGACCCAGATCCCTGACCGGAGGTGGGCACCGAATCCTGTCGGCGCCGCGGTCAGGACCGCAGCGAACCTGGGCCAGCTCGGTGCCCAGATGGCAGGGAACCGCCGCCCCCTCGGCACAGGACAGACCTACGTCGACAACAGACAACAGGCGGTCATCATCGCTTCCGGTCTGGGCACAACCCCGTCCCAGGGGCGTGGGTACGCCTATCAGACACACCCCACCAGCGGCGCATCGTCCTCCGTCGTGGTCCCGGGCGAGGTCGTGGGCGGGGACAGCCTGACACCGCTGGTTGCCGCGAGAAGGGGACCTGAGCTCCCCGGTGGCCCCGAGCGCAGGGAACTTCCGCCTGGACCGGGGGGATCGGACTCCGGAACGGGCGGGGGTGGCCCCAGTCCTACTGGCCCTGGTGGGGGAGCAGGCACGTCGAAGGGCGCCCCCGCGCCACGCCTCACCCGCGCCCAGCGGGCCAAGAAGGTGGGAGCGACGCTCGTCCGTGCAGGGACGAGCGCGGCGGCCTCGTACCTCACCGGCGGAGCCTCGACGGTCGCGCGAGTGGCGACCAAGGCCGGCGGGACTCTACGCACAGCCCGACGTGCAGCCTTGGGCGCCAAGCTGGCGACCGGTCGCAAGCCCTCTGCTCCCCGTGTGGGCAAGTTCACCGTCCCCTCGAACGCGCCGACGACCCCGTCAGCGCGCCCGTCAGCGCGCCCGGCGCCGCAGCCCAAGGCGCCGCAGCCCAAGGCGCCGCAGCCCAAGGCGCCGCAGCCCAAGGCGCCGCAGCCCAAGATGCCCCGCGCGGACGTCGAGCAACTCCAGCAGCGGCTCGCTGACCGTGCCCGCAGCCGGCGATCCGGTACCGGGTCGCTCCGGAAGGATCGATGATGTCCAAGATCATTGGCGGGGTCGCGGCCGCCTTGGCACTGATCGTCATGACAGCGGGTCCTATGGTCATGGGCCTGGTCGCCACCCTCCTGGGTGCGTCCTCCTCGCAAGACCAGAACACCTGCCTGCTCCGGCCACCCATCTCCGGGGCGTGGACGCAGCCGACCCTGGACGCCGACGGGCAGATTGGCTCCCCGTTCGGGATGCGCTTCCACCCCATCTTGAAGATCTGGCGGATGCACAACGGCGTTGACCTGGGTAACGCCCGCGGGACTCCCATCTGGGCGGTCTCGTCCGGAACCGTGACCGCGGCTGTCGATGGATGTGTGGAGGGAGGCTCCTGCAACGGCGGCGCAGGCAACACGGTCGCGATCGACCACGGTGAAGGAGTCACGACCAAGTACCTGCACCTCCTCACGGGCAGCCTCACGGTGCGCGTTGGCGACCAGGTCCAAACAGGGCAGCAGATCGCCACCATGGGCTCCACCGGGCTCTCAACTGCGCCGCACCTCCACTTCGGTGTCCAGGTCTCGGGAACCTACGTCGACCCAGACCTGTTCATGAAGGAACGTGGGGTGAACGTGGCCGCCACCACGATGGAATCGGGCCCCGTCGCGGCCGACCCGCTGCTGTCGACCTCCCCGGAGTCGCCGGCGTCGACCACCCCGGACTCGCTGACCTCCCGCACAAGCACAGGCGTCACGGTGACGTTGTCCCGCCAGCAGCTCGAGGAAGCAGCTGTCACGATCGGTGTCGGCCGGGCTGAGGGCATCTCGCAGCGTGGCATCCAGATCGCCCTGATGACCGAGCTGCAGGAATCGAACCTCGGGGCCCACCCGGGCATCCGCACCCCCAACGCCGACCAGGACGTCGCCAACTTCCAGCAGCGGTCCCTGGTCGGCTGGTACGGACCTCGGATGAGCCAGGCCGAGAACGTGGCTTGGCTGAACAACAGCGAGAATGCCGCACGAACCTTCTTCCGCGGACAGGTCGTCTCGGCCGAGGCTCATGCAGCTGCCCTGAGGCAGGGGGTGACTCCGGCCGGTCCGGTCGGCTACCAGATCCCCGGCTTGATACACATCGCGAACTGGGACTCCCTGCCCATGGGGCGTGCGGCCCAGCTGGTCCAGCGCTCCGCCTTTCCCGACGCCTACGACAAGTGGGCACCGGTGGCCGCTGACATCCTCGCCGTGGTCGACGGGGTCCGGCCCAACGATGAGTGCGGAGACAGCTCCTTCGGCAAGGTCTACCCACCCGGCGAGATGCCCCAGTCCGATCGCTGGGTCGGGTCCGAAGAGCGACTCAGCCCGGCCACCATCTTCGTCAAGCGCGCGGTGGCCGCGTTGTTCCCTCAGATCACCCTCATCGGCGGATGGCGGGCATCCTCGGACATCGCCACCTCCGACCACCCCCACGGGCGGGCCATCGACGTGATGATCGCGGACTACCACGACCCATCCCAGATCGCGCTGGGTGATCGCGTGTCCGACTTCCTGATCGCCAACCACGCCTCGCTGAAGATCAAGTACATCATCTGGCAGCAGAAGATCTGGACCCCCACCAATCCGACCTGGCGCCCCATGGCTGATCGCGGATCCGATGTGGCCAACCACCTCGATCACGTCCACGTGAGCGTGGCCGAGTAGAGAACGGGAGAACCATCGTGCGAAACCTGCTCATCTTGGCAGCGGCCCTGCTCGCCGGCTTGATCGCCCTCTCCATGAACCGCCCGGCGGAAGCCCCATCCGCGCCCGCGCCGGCGGCGTCCACCGTGCAGCCCGTCGATCAGCCTGCAGTGCCCTCACCGGCCTCGCCCCTGCCGGCTACGTCACCGACAGCCACCCCTTCGAGCGCCACCGACTCGGAGGGATCCGCGGACCTTCACGAACACGAGCTGGAGGAGGGTGTCGACGTCGGCGGTTTCGACCCGAACCATCCGCCAGCCGGCGCCCCCGATGCGGCCTCAGTGGCCATGGCTCTGGACCAAGCCGTGGGGTATGTCAGGTCCATCAACAGCTACGGCTACGGCGACGGTGCACTCAACGACTTCATCACCCGGTCCAAGCACTACATGGCCCCCTCGTTCTACCAGGAGTGGGTTGACATCGCGGCCATGGCTGAGGAGGCCGGTACGGACGGCAGTGTGTGGGACGGCTACCAGACGAGCAAGACTCGCCACGAGGCCTCCACGGGAACCCCCAGCGTCACTCGGTGGACCGCCACCTCCCTCGAGGTGTCGGTGCCCTACCGGACAGCAGACGTCCCAGCCGGGGGAGAGGTGCCGCTCACCAGCACCGAACGCTTCGCCCGCGTCAAGCTCGTCTACGACGGTTCAACATGGCTGGTGCTCACCGCCACGCCTGACTTCTGAGGAACCGTGGCAAGACCGATCTGAGCGTCGTTCCTGCCTCAAACAGGCTTGCCACGGTCTGGGTGGGGGGCTTGTCTCAGGCGGGGCGAAGATCAGCTGAGGGCAAGACCTCAAGGTGAATGTGCCCGGTGTCCTCGGCCCAGATGACGTGCCCAGACCAGCCGGTCTCGTCTTGACTCCAAGCCACGAGGAGGGCGGGGATGCGGGGGCCATCGGATCTGAGGATCCACACATGCTGCGGGCACCTGCGTGGTGCTCGCCTACCGGCGATCCGCTCACCCAAGGTGCCGAACTCAGAGTGGATGCGGGACGACATTCCCTCAGGCTAGAAGTCGGCTCAGACGGTTACAGGATGGGGATGAGGGACCTCAGCAGGGGGGCCAGCTCGGCGAGATCCGGGGAGCCGAGCTGGAACCAGGCCAGGCCAAAGAACAGCAGGGTGAAGGCGGGTGCGACCACGGTCTGTTCGAGGAGGCTGCCAGTCCTGACCACGGGGATGCTCATTCGAGCGGCCCGATCCCGGAGCCACAGCACCGGCACCGGGATTCCTTCGGGGGTGAGCAGGTCGCCGGCGGCGTGCACAAGGATGCCTCCGACCAGGATGAAGGGCAGTAGTTCCAGCACCGCTCCGGCGTAGGGACTGCCGACGAGCTGGATTGCTGCCCACCATGATGCGGCGAGGTTGACCAACCCCAGGACCAGGCCGCCACCCAGTCCGATCAGACCACGCAGCGCGAGTCCGACGCAGACCGCCAACGCCGCGGTGGCCAGGGCCGGTGACCAGCTGGCAGCCCAGCCCAGGCCGCCGGCGATCAGCCCGGCGAGCACGACATCGTGAGTGCCCCACCTGTGCCCACCGCTCAGCCCACTGATCAGTTGGGACAGGAGGCCACTGACAGGGCCCCACATGCGGCTTGCCATGGCCCCGGGGTGGTCAAGATCGGCCAACAGTGCCGACCCGGCGAACGCCGCGACCCACCCCACCTGCAGCTCGGTGCTCTGTGCCCCCAAGAAGGGAAGCGTGGCAACACCAGCTGCTGCCCCCATCGTGACGTGTGTATAGCCCAGCATCAGCGTCGTCCTCCTCTGTCCCGTTCCGTTGCCAGGACAAGGTGCTGGTGCGTGACCCAAACGGCCCAGGCCGCGACGTCGGGGCGTGCGACACTGCCCTCATGGGGCAGGGGGCAAGACCAGCGGCAAGAACCAGCGGACCGTTCGGTAGCGTGTTCTGGCCGGCCGAGTTGCTCGAGCGCGTGCTACCCGAAACGTTGGCTCTGGCTGCAGCCAGACTCGATGGCATCGGCCGCTGCGCGGTTTGCAGGACCACCTTGGGTGCCGCCCCCTGGGTCGCCCTGACCGCCGCGGCCGCGGGCCCCTTCGGCGCGTGGACGGTACAGGGCCACCTCGCGCACCCTGACTGCGTCAACGAGGGCGCTGCACTGTGGCAGATGGCCGGCGAGAGCACCCTCCCGGAGCCGACGACGGTGGTTGGACTCGCTCACCACCACATCGCCGGCAGCGAGGCGGAGCCTGTCATCACCGTCCGCCCCAGCGTCGACGCCTTCCACTTCGGCGTGGGTCCGCGGTCCGCCCAGGTGGTCGACCACGTCCTCCAGAGGTACGCACAGCTCGGATGGGAGCAGCTCCCCGATGGGGCGGAGTTCACCGCCGCGGCGCCGGCGTCCGCGGTCTTGGCCATCTCCGGTGCAGGGGGCACTCTCGATACGGGGTGCGAGTTGTTGCACCTGGACGTCGATGTGATGGTGGCAGGCGAGCTCGATCAGCTGGGTTCTGTGGGCACCTTGATCGGGGTTGCCCTACGAGGCGATGTGGGCTTCATCGTTGACCGGAAGTTGTTGGATCCGGGCGTCCTCCACGGCCGCGTGCAAGTCACTGTCAGGTGAGGGGGAGAGGCTGCCACACGGGTCTTGCCCTTGGAGGAGCTGGCGAGTCAACCCCGCCGGCCGCAAGCGGCCTTGCAGCGCTGCCTCGCGAGCATCCTATCGAGGGTTCCAAGCTCGCACCGCAGTAGTGGGGGTCAGTAGTAGGCCCACTACTGCGGTTGTCGAGAACGGTCGAATCTTGCATTTTCGGGTTCGTATGTTGCATACGGCCCCACTACTGCGGGCAGTACGGCGTCCAATATTGCGCGCACTATTGGGGGCAGTAGTGCCCGTCGCTACTGCGACCCCGTTAGAACGAGAGCGACACGGTCACGATCACCGGGTCGTACACCACTGTGCTGGACTCAACTGCTGGCCTGTGGCGGTGTATCCGCGCCCGCCCTGGAGGCTGACGCCGGTGAGCGTGTTCAAGATGCGTGCAGCCCGCCATCCTGCTGCTCATGAGCCGGCGGCATGTGAACCGGGCAGGTCACCGATGAGCCCCTGACGCGGCATGCTTGGCAAGCGCCAAGGTGCGGCGCATGCTCGGTCCACGGCTGGTCGCACACCGGGCACGCCTCGCTGAGCCGACGCCGACGCTGTCTCGCCAGGGGCGTCACGCGCCAAGCCCCCAGACGGACGGCCGCGCGACGCTCCCCTCGACCGACCACGGCTCACCCAGGTCGTCCACCAGGCACGCGCAGGACACAACACCGGTCACCGGGTGCTCGATGCCATCGAAGGCGGAACCCAGCGCTGGCGGTCAACCAGTAGAGCGTCACGTTGGCCAGCACGAACTCCGTGCCTAGGAAGCACTGGGCTGCGCACGGACGCTGCGCTCTTGGTGAACTGGTGCCTCAGGGAGTCGGAGCTAGGAAGTACCGGACGCCGTCGGGATCCGCCATGGCCGCGCCGCACAGTGCTGTGGCGCCTCCAGCCGAGGCACCCAGTGCGCGATGCCTACGTTGTTCGCCTGCCTGGGTGGTGTCCTCGGACGCTTCCAAGTCGAAGTGCGCCTGCAGCCCTGAGTCGCCCGGCGCAATCTCCTCTTCTTCGCCGGTCCAAGAGATGGAGAATCCTGCATCCATGAGATGGATGGTGGCGCGTTGGTCCCAGCCCGAGGGCAGGAGGGGCGCGCCGAGGATGGCGCTCCAGAAGCGTGCGTTCTCGAGCGACCCCTCACAAACCACTTCTGCGAGGAGCCCGGCATCGACGGGTGCACTGTAGTGCGGATGCAGGACGCAGAACGCGTTGCCCTCGGGGTCGACGAACGCGTCATGGTCGTCATCGCCGCACAAGGGTCCGTAGGCGTCCGTGGCTCCGAGGAGGAGCGCCCTTGCCACTGTCTGGTCGTGGTCTGCGTGGGATCTGCTCGCGAGGTGGAGATGATGCGCGCCCGGGGAGTCGCCTCTTGCGCTCCCCTTCGCATGGAGGCGCAGTATGGGCCCAGAACCAGCGTCGGGATGGATCTCGACGAACCGTCGCGGGTCAAACGGGTCGCGATAGCCGTCGTGGATCTGCCAGAACAGCAGTGCCGCCCAGAAGTCGGCCAGCGCCCGAGGGTCGTGGGCATACCAGCACAACGCCGAGATCCGTGGAACTCCCCCGTTCATCGGCCACCATCCCAATCCTCGACGTGGGCTGACGCGTCGGGGCGACGTGACAGGTCGATGCCGAACTCCTCGGCGCGGTGGTAGTCGTCCTCGGAGTCACGCAGCTCCACCACGGTGCCGTCGGAGCTCAGGACCTCGACGTTCAGGCAGAGCGACTTCATCTCCTTGACGAGCACCTTGAAGGACTCGGGGATGCCGGGCTCGGGGATGTTCTCGCCCTTGACGATCGCCTCGTAGACCTTCACGCGGCCGGGGACGTCGTCGGACTTGATGGTGAGGAGCTCCTGCAGCGCCCAGGCGGCGCCGTAGGCCTCCATCGCCCACACCTCCATCTCACCGAAGCGCTGGCCACCGAACTGCGCCTTACCACCCAGCGGCTGCTGCGTGATCATCGAGTACGGGCCGGTCGAACGGGCGTGGATCTTGTCGTCGACCAGGTGGTGCAGCTTCAGCATGTAGATGTAGCCGACGCCCACGCGCTCCGGGTACGGCTCGCCGGAGCGGCCGTCGAAGAGCTGGGCCTTGCCACCGGCGTCGACCATCTTCAGGCCGTCACGCTGCGGGAGGCCGTTCTCGAGCAGGCCCGCGATCTCCTCCTCGTTGGCGCCGTCGAAGACGGGCGTGGCGAGGTTCGACTGCGGCTCGACGTGGCCGAGGCCGACGTCCTTGAGGCGGTTGGCCCAGGGCTCGTCGACGTTCTCGATGTCCCAGCCGGAGTGCGCGATCCAGCCGAGGTGCGTCTCCAGCACTTGGCCGACGTTCATGCGGCTCGGGACACCCAGCGGGTTGAGGACGATGTCCACCGGGGTGCCGTCCTCGAGGAACGGCATGTCCTCCACGGGCAGGATCTTCGAGATGACGCCCTTGTTGCCGTGGCGTCCGGCGAGCTTGTCGCCGTCGGAGATCTTGCGCTTCTGGGCCACGTAGACGCGGACCAGCTGGTTGACGCCCGGCGGCAGCTCGTCGCCCTCGTCGCGGTCGAAGACGCGGACGCCGATGACCGTGCCGGTCTCGCCGTGCGGCACCTTCATCGAGGTGTCGCGGACCTCGCGGGCCTTCTCGCCGAAGATGGCGCGCAGGAGGCGCTCCTCCGGGGTCAGCTCGGTCTCGCCCTTCGGGGTGACCTTGCCGACGAGGATGTCGCCCGTGCCCACCTCGGCGCCGATGCGGACGATGCCGCGCTCGTCGAGGTCGGCGAGCATGTCGTCGCCGACGTTGGGGATGTCGCGCGTGATCTCCTCGGGGCCCAGCTTGGTGTCGCGGGCATCGATCTCGTGCTCCTCGATGTGGATCGAGGTGAGGATGTCGTCCTGGACGAGGCGCTGGCTCAGGATGATCGCGTCCTCGTAGTTGTGGCCCTCCCACGGCATGAACGCCACGAGGAGGTTGCGCCCCAGGGCCATCTCGCCGTTGTCGGTGCAGGCGCCGTCGGCGAGCGGGGTGCCCACCTCGACGCGGTCACCGTCGGCGACCAGCGGACGCTGGTTGATGCAGGTCGTCTGGTTGGACCGGACGAACTTCGCCATGCGGTAGCTGGTCTGCGTGCCGTCGTCGTTCATCACGTCGATGATGTCGCCGGAGACCGACGTCACGACGCCGGCCTTGTTGGCCACGGTGACCTCGCCCGCGTCGACCGCGCCGCGGTACTCCATGCCGGTGCCCACGTAGGGGGCCTCGTTGCGGAGCAGCGGGACGGCCTGGCGCTGCATGTTCGCGCCCATCAGCGCACGGCCCGCATCATCGTGCTCCACGAAAGGAATCAACCCAGCCCCCACAGAGAGCATTTGCATCGGCGACACATCGACGTACTGGACGTCAGTGGCGGACACCTCGTCAATGTCTCCCCTTCGGGCACGAACCGTGATCCGCTGGTCCTGGAGCCGACCCCTCTTATCGACGGCGACATTCGCCGGGGCCATGTTGTAGCGGTCCTCCTCGTCGGCGGTGAGGTAGTCGATCTGGTCGGTGACGTGACCGTTCTCGATCTTGCGGTACGGCGTCTCGATGAAGCCGAACGCGTTGACGCGGGCGAAGGACGCCAGCGAGCCGATGAGGCCGATGTTCGGGCCTTCAGGGGTCTCGATGGGGCACATGCGGCCGTAGTGCGACGGGTGGACGTCACGGACCTCCATGCCGGCGCGGTCGCGGGACAGGCCACCGGGGCCGAGCGCGTAGAGGCGACGCTTGTGCGTCAGGCCGGCCAGCGGGTTGTTCTGGTCCATGAACTGCGACAGCTGCGAGGTGCCGAAGAACTCCTTCAGCGCCGCCACGACGGGGCGGATGTTGATCAGCGTCTGCGGCGTGATCGCCTCGATGTCCTGCGTCGTCATGCGGTCGCGGACGGTGCGCTCGAGGCGGCCCAGGCCGATGCGGAGCTGGTTCTGGATCAGCTCGCCGACCGTGCGGAGGCGACGGTTGCCGAAGTGGTCGATGTCGTCGGTCTCGACGGGCAGGTCACCCAGGGTCTCCTTGCCCTCGTGCAGCGCGACGACGTAGCGGATGGACGCGACGATGTCTTCCATCGTCAGCACCTGCTGGTCGAACGGCTGGGAGAGGCCGAGCTTCTTGTTGATCTTGTAGCGACCGACCTTGGCGGTGTCGTACCGCTTCGGGTTGAAGTAGTAGTTGTCGAGCATCGCCTGCGCGGCCTCGCGCGTGGGGGGCTCGCCCGGGCGCAGCTTGCGGTAGATGTCCAGCAGCGCCTCGTCGGTGTTGGCGGTGTTGTCCTTCTCCAGGGTGAGCCGGATGGACTCGTACTCGCCGAACTCCTCGAGGATCTGCTCGTTCGTCCAGCCGAGGGCCTTCAGCAGGACGGTGACGTTCTGCTTGCGCTTGCGGTCGAGGCGGACGCCGACCATGTCGCGCTTGTCGACCTCGAACTCCAGCCACGCGCCGCGGGACGGGATGATCTTGCAGCTGAAGATGTCCTTGTCGGACGTCTTGTCGGGGGTCTGCTCGAAGTAGACGCCCGGCGAACGGACGAGCTGGGAGACGACCACGCGCTCGGTGCCGTTGATGACGAAGGTGCCCTTGTCGGTCATGAGCGGGAAGTCGCCCATGAAGACGGTCTGGGACTTTATCTCGCCGGTCTCGTTGTTGACGAACTCGGCGGTGACGAAGAGCGGCGCGGCGTAGGTGACGTCGCGGTCCTTGCACTCCTCGACCGTGTACTTCGGCTCCTCGAAACGGTGGTCGCGGAAGCTCAGCGACATCGTCTCGGAGAGGTCCTCGATCGGCGAGATCTCCTCGAAGATCTCCTCCAGACCGGACTTCGTGTTGATGTCGGTGCGTCCGGCCTCCAGGGCATCCGCGACGCGGGCGCGCCACACGTCGTTGCCGACGAGCCAGTCGAACGAGTCGACCTGCAAATCAAGAAGGTTCGGCACCTCGCTCCCAAGAGGCGTCCTGGATAGCGAGCGCCGCTGCCGCCTCGCCAGAAGGGGCCCTGTTGGGGTCGCTGAACTCGGTGGGGTCATGGCGGTCCTTCCTAGGGGGTGACCAGTCTTAGTCTCGACGTCGGCGCCCACACCTGCCGAAGTTCGGTTCGGAAGACAGGCTCAGGGAGAGGGGTTGACGGTGCCGGGGCCGAGCAGAGCGTGAGGCCACACCTTAGGGGCACAGATCCAAGAATGCAAGGACTTTTCTGCACCACAATTAGCGAGTATGTCAACCTCGCTGTGGCTTACAGTATGCCCTCGTCGCGGAGATCGTCAAGTTCCCGGCGTGTCGCGTCTGCGCGCACCCATAGCGGCCCGCGTTGAAAACGAATGATTGACAACATAATGTTGAGACATGGCTTTTGACTCTCCCGACCCCCGCGCCCTCCGCGCAGCCCGAACCTTCGACGCCCTCATGCGCCTCGGCCAACGGTTCGCAGGCTCACCTCAGGCACGCTCCCGTTTCACCCACCCAGAAGGGATCAGCCCCACAGAGGCTGTCCGCGCCGCAGCGCTGCTGGGAGGCGGAGCCGTTGCCCATCTAGAAGGCGAGCCCCCATTGGACGAGGATGACGTGATAGCAGCTCTGACGCTGGTTCCCCACGTCAGGGCCGAGATCGACGAACTCGAGTTGTCGTTGCTGCAGCTGGCTCGCCTCCGAGGTATGCCCTGGGTCCAGGTGGCCTTCGCCCTAGGCCTGGCCAGCCCCCAGGCCGCCCAGCAAAGGCACCATCGCCTCGCATCTAGGACCAACGTCGAGGATTGAGGTGCCGCTCCGCCCGACCACGACCAGTGCGTCCAGGCGTCGTCGTTGATCTTCACCCAAATGAGCATGGTGTCCGGTCGAGCAGGGAAAGTCTCATCGGTTCGCGATCGCCATTGAACTCGGCCGGCTTCACAGGAGGCCTCATGGGAAGGCGGCCCGGACAGCCGCGGCGCGGTCACCGCCCGTCGCGCTGATCACAGAGGCTCAGCAAGGGCTTCAACGACTCACCGACGCAGACCCGCTCGACGACACCGTCCAAACCACTCTGGCCCGTGCGCTGCTCATTCTCGGGATAGCCCACGCCGAACTCCGGCAACCGGCCGAGGCGGCGACCCACATGGGGCGCGCTGCCCAGAAGGCCAGAACTTACGCCGAGCTCGCGCCCAAGGAGCATGGCCGGCTCTACGTCGACTGCCTCCGAGCACAGGCAGAGGTCCTCCAAGACCTCGACAGAGGAACCGAAGCCGAGCAAGCCTTGGCGGTAGCCCAAGCATTCCTCGACCAGCACCCCGAGACACACGGCTAGCGCCTGTCGCGGGCGCAGTAGAAGTTGGCCGGATGGCACATGCCATCATCCAGGGAAGGCCGACCCAGATCCCGCTCTTCGCATGGGCTGGAGACGGTGGCATCAATCTATCCACAGGCTTTTGGCAGTGGAGAGCACGTTGGCGCGCATATCTAGGGACCAACTCACCCAGGAGGTTTTGATGCAGACGAGTCAGTCCCCCCTTAAGCGAGAGCCCGACGCTGCGAGTTGAGTCCAGCACAGTGGTGTACGACCCGGTGATCGTGACCGTGTCGCTCCAGACGTAGGGGCGGTCACCGGGTGATTCTTCGAGAGATCTCTCACAACCAACTCGAAGGAAAGGCCCACCGATGACCGCTGTCTCCAGTATCGACGACCCGGCCGAGTTCTTGAACCACCTGTTGGGCCAGTCCTCCCCCGACCTGTTGCGCGAACTGCTGGAAGGGTTCGTGAACACGATCCTGTCCGCCCAGGCCGACCAGGTCTGCGGCGCCCCGCACGGGGTTCGGGACGAGGGGCGGGTTAACCGGCGCAACGGCTACCGCCACCGTGACCTCGACACCCGCCTGGGCACGTTGGATGTCGCCGTCCCGAAGCTGCGTGAAGGGTCGTTCTACCCTGACTGGCTGCTGGTCCGCCAACGCCGCAGCGAGCAAGCCCTCGTGTCCGTGGTGGCGACCTGCTACCTGCTGGGCGTGTCGACCCTGCGGATGGACAAGCTCGTCAAGGCGCTGGGGATCACCGGGTTGTCGAAGTCCCAGGTCAGCGTGATGGCCCAGGAGCTCGACCAGCTGTTGGCCGACTTCCGCAACCGCCCGTTGGATGCCGGCCCGTACACGTTCGTGGCCGCCGACGCGTTGACGATGCGGGTGCGGGAGGGTGGTCGGGTGGTGAAGGTCGCCGTCATGGTCGCCACCGGCGTCAACAACGACGGCTACCGCGAAGTACTAGGCATTTCAGTGTCGACCAGCGAGTCGCATGCTGGCTGGCTGACGTTCTTCAAGGACCTGGTCGCCCGCGGCCTGTCCGGGGTCGCGCTGGTCACCAGCGACGCCCACGCCGGCCTTGTCGAGGCGGTCGGGGCCACCTTGCCGGGGGCGTCGTGGCAACGGTGCCGTACCCACTACACCGCGAACCTGATGTCGGTGTGTCCCAAGCACGCCTGGCCCGCGGTCAAGGCGTGGCTGCACTCGGTGTTCGAACAGGCCGACCCCGTCGCGGTGCACGCCCAGTACGACCGGCTCCTGGCCGAGGTCCAGGCCAACAAGCTCCCCGCCGTGCACGAGCACCTCGAGCAAGCCCGCGACGAGGTGCTGGCGTTCACCGCGTTCCCGCAGGGGGTGTGGCGGCAGGTGTGGTCCAACAACCCGAACGAGCGCTTGAACAAGGAGATCCGCCGACGCACCGATGTTGTCGGGATCTTCCCCAACCGCGACAGCATCATCCGCCTGGTCGGTGCCGTCCTGGCCGAACAACACGACGAATGGGCCGAAGGCCGCCGCTACCTCGGCCTCGAACTGTTGAAGAAGGCCCGGCTCACCCTCATCCCCGGCACCACCGAACAGGAGGAACCCACCGCCCTCACCGCATGAAACGAGGAATCACTCCTACACCACCGTGTTGGACTTGACCCGCCGTTGCGGGAACAACGGCGCCATGGATCCGCCCGAGACAACAAGTCATTGAAGTTCGAGGGCGATTCCATGAGAGAGTCTAGGCCCGAGGCTGCCGCGTCCCCAAGGGATCACACGGCAGCCCATTGGGTGCGATGCACTACCTCGGGGCGAGATCGTCTTCGTGGGGCCACGCCTCGATCTCGTCGAGATCGGCCTCGAGCTCCTCGACGCTGTTGTAGCGCCGGCTGGGGATTCCGCTCTCCTCGGCGGCGTCCGCAACGATGTGATCCCTGGTGACATAGATGTAGGCCCTCGACGCGGCCAGGTAGTCGCCGCCACGGGTGTCGAAGGCCCACGCATCGCCGTCTGGCACGTTGCCGTCTGACCTCGCGCTCGTCCAGCCGCGCTTGGTCAAGACCGCTTCGACTCTGTCGTCGAAGTAGGTGATGCCAGGTGGATCCACGACCCCGCCCAGCATGACCGTCGCACCGTACCCCATCTGGCGTTCCGGATCGGCTGGGACCGACTGTGGATCGATGCTCGCCGCCGGCATCCCTGCGGTTCGCCGTACTGGGCCGAGGGACTTGCCTCGGCGTTGCGCCTTCTTGTTCCTACCCTTTGATTTCGGCATGTCACGCAACCTAGACATGAGCTCTGACGTATCCGACACATCCGATCTTGTTCTAGGCGTTGGCAAGGGCTTTGAACACTTTCTGATGCCCCGGGGGGGGTATCACGGCCCAGCTCCTCGGCCGATACAGCGGTGGCCGGTCACGGCCTCGCACCTTCTCTGGGCAGATCAGAGATCCCGTCGTCAGGAGCATGATGCCCAGGAGCGCCCCGGCCACATCGCAGGCTCAAAGAAGGACAGCTCAAACTGAACCCGTCGCGCAGCTGGTCCCGCGTGCAACCCAGCACCGTTCCTACGCCCTGCTGATGTTCGCACTTGGGGCCGTGGGCGCCGGAGTGCTCGGCCTCCAGCAAGAAGCCCTGCTGGCCGGTGTGGCGTTCGCCGCCGGCGTCGTGCTGGCCGTCGTGGTGTGGAGGAACGGAGCACGAAAGGTCGCCCGTGACCGGATCCAAGACCTGCTGGTGGAGGCGTTGGCCAACTACACCGGCGCCCGCAAACTGGACCGCCGCACGGTCACCCTGACCAAGTGGACCGGGCGCGGCGTGGGCATCCCGCAGCGCGTGATGATCCGCTACGCCCCCGGGGTCCCCGATGGAGACCCCAACTGGCGCCCTGCTGTCCTCGATGTCCTGCAGCGGCGTCTCGACCGCGCCTACAAGGTCGATCGACACGACCGGTCCCGTTGCCGTCTCCATCTCGTTCCGGATGACACGAGCGCCGGGGACGCACCGCCCTACGCCCAGGTTCGCCTTGAGCGCGCGATCACGTCTCTGGTCGGGCCCTCCACCAAGATCGCCGAGTTTGAGGCGAACGAGGATGGTGACATCATCCGGGTCCACGTTGACCACGAGGAGTCCGCGAAGTGTGCCGTGGCTGGCTTCCGGTTGCGTGCCGAGCGGACGGTCTCGGCCATGATGCCGGGCCGCTGGAGGGCCAACTGGGACCTCGAGGGAGACAAGGTGACCTTCGAGCAGCGCCCGTCACTTCCCACCAGCATCTGGCTTCCCATCGACCCGATCCCTGACGACGTCGACGACTTACTCCTCAACTATCGCAAGGTGAAGATCCCGGTCGGCGAAGACGAGGACGGCCGCCGGATCTGGTGGCACCCCGCCCTGGTTCCGCAGGCGCTGATCTCAGGTGGCACCGGGTCGGGTAAGACATCCACCGTCCACGCCATCATCGCGACGATCACCCGCTACGGATGGCCCGTGTGGATCCTCGACGCGAAACGGATCGAGTTCCTCGATCACCGGGATTGGCCCAATGTCCAGATCGTCGCCACCACCCTGGAACAGCAAGTCGCCCTCGTTCATCGCGTGTGGCAGCTCATGGAGTACCGCTACCAGCTCATCGAAGAGGGCAAGGTTCGTGTCGACGACCTCGAGCCCTTGGTGGTCATCCTCGACGAGTACGCGGAGTTCGTGGCAAACCTCCTCGATTGGTACGCCACCGTCAAGGTCAAGGGCGACCCGACCAAGCCGCGGACCCTCCAAGAGGTGGGCTCCCTGGCCCGCAAGGCCCGAACTGCGCGCATCCACCTCATCATCAGCATGCAGCGCCCCGACGTCGCACTGCTCGGTGGAGCCGGCGGAGAGACCCGATCCAACTTCGGCCAACGCATCAGCATGGGACGTCTGGACCCTGCAGGCGCGATGATGATGTGGGAGAACGCTTACACCGGCGTCGCCATCCCTCGAGGGGTAACGGGCCGGGCCATGGCCGTCAACGACCAAGGGGTCCCCGTCGAGACCCAGTGCTATCGCTTCCCCAGCATGTACGCCGAGCCCGGCAGCGAAGAGGCCCTGCTCCTGCAGCAGCTCAAGCCCACCGCGGCTCGACACGAGCGCCTGGTCATCATCCCTCCCGGATCGGATCAGGAGAGCTTCGACCTGGACACCGGCGAGCCCATTCCCTTGACCTTCTCCGACTACCAGCAGGCCGAGTGGGCCTTGGCCTCCAGCAGACCAGACCTCGACCTGGCTCTTGCCGGAACCGGCGACGAGATCTCCCCCGAACATGCTCGCGCTCTGTCCTCCACGCTCGCAGCCCTCGGGCTGGACCCCAACCTCCCGAGCAGTGGCCGGCGCCGGGTCGCCCCAGGCCTGTTCGTCGACGAGGCTCACGACGAGGACGAACCGTTCCCCGAGCACGCCGACCAGTACATCGGCTACGGAGCCCCCATCCACCTGCCCCCGTCCCGGCTCGAGGTGGGAGACCTCATCCAGGTCGAAGAGGGGAGCGGGGAGTGGGTCGTCATCGACGAGGACCCAGAGGAGGACGCCTTCGACCCAGCCTGCATCGCAGTGTCCTGGCGCAGCGACACCGATGAGTGCGGCTCGCTGTCCCTGCCAGCATCAGAGCCCGTCGCCGTGCGCCGACCCGACATCGACTGAAAGGGCCTCAGATGGGGGGCGACAGCGGAGGGTTCCACGGCACCGGAAATCGGCAGGGTCAGGGCATGGAGAACAACACCCCCCGCCCGGTCCCTCGCCCCCCACGATCACCCTTCATCGCCACCCCCACTCGGAGACTTCCCCATGCCTCAGAGTTCGCACACATCCTCAAGGTCGAACATGGCGGCCGAGCAGTCGTCCTGGTCGGCCGCGCAAGCCATGGCGAGATCCACGCGCGGACCGTGTGGGAAGGTCCGCAAGACCAGGGGAGAGTCGCCGTCCTGGACGCCTTCTGCGGACTCGTTGAGGAGGCACATGGCCTATCCGAACCCCTCACCGTCGTCGTCCCCACCTCGCTGGCCCAGAACCTCGCCGCATGCGGCTTCGCCGACCCCCAGATCATCATCGGAGCCAAGACAGGGCCGAACTACCTGAGCGAGACCCACCAGCTCGCCGACGCCTGGCGTGACCAGCAACCCGCCACAACCCGCGAGCGGGTTCTCGTCGTGGCCACCGACGCATCGGTCGGTTTGCGCACCGGCTCAGCCGCGATCGCGTGCATCAGCCAGGACGGCAGGACCAGGGAACTACGCCTCAGCCGCCGCCACGACGTCACCCTCTGTGAGCTGCGAGCCATCCTGCTGGCCGTGGAGACCTACCACGGCGCACTCCATATCCAGTCCGACTCACTCACCGCGGTCACGTTGCTGACCAGCGGCAAGGTCGACCCTAAGGCTCGCCGCTACGCATCACTGCTCGCTCGGATCGAAGCCGCATCGGCTGGACGCACCGTCACCTATGAGTGGGTCCGTGGCCACAACGGCCACCCCCTGAACGAGGCCGCCAACCGGCTCGCCATCGCCACCCGCCGCGGTGCCGAACTGCACCTGCCACCCGGGATCCGACGCAAGGTCCGCACGCAGATCACCGCCGACCTCGCATGCGCCTGACACACCTCATGAAGGGACAACCACCCCATGCCTGACACCAGCCGCCTGATCGACGTGTGCGACGACTGCGGCCGCCCTGCTCCCTCTGCGCTGTGTGACCGCTGTGCAGACCGCTACGAAACCAACCTGCTGGCCGATCTCGTGCAGCGGTCACGCCCGGACACCTGTTCTGAGTGACGAAAGGAGGGACCCGACGATGACCACCGGTTCCATCAAGGACATTGAGAACGACGACACCTTCTGGTTCATCATCTGCGGCTTCTTCGCCTTCCCCGCCCTCGCGGTCGGCGCCGGCCAGCTGTGGGCCCAGGGATCTGACTGGCTGGTCGAGCACCACATCCTGGTCCCGGAGAGCGCCTCACCGATGGTGTCGATCCCCGCGATGGGCGGAGCTGGGCTTGATCTTGCTCGCCTCAGCATTGCGGCCGGTTTGGTCGTGCTGCTCGGCGTCCTCACTGCGCTCAGCGTGCAGTCCATCGCGCGCCGGCGGGACTCGATCCAGTGAGCAAGGTCACCTACGGCGAACGAGAGGCCCGCGCCCAGGAGCTGGCCGTGCATTTGGCGTGGAACGGCGCGTGCCGTGAGGATCGCCAGCTGTGGGGGGTGGCTGAACGTGACCACGCATCCGCTACCACGAAGTGGACGGCCCGCGTTGCTGCAGCACCGGCCGTGGAGCTGTGTGCCGGGTGCCCTGTGCTGACTGTGTGTGCCAACTGGGCTGAGACCGACCGCTACACCGGCTTGGCCGCGGGTACGGCGTGGATCGATGGCAAGAGGCGCCCCACCGAGTGGCCCCGGAATCATCGCCACGGACAGGTGGCTCAGAGTGGCGGTGCCCTCGCCAGCTGAGTTGGGGGGTGACAGTCGCACTCGCTGTGGGGGGTTCCGTCCCTAGCGTCGTGGGCAAGAACCATAGGACGGACACCCCCCATGAACTTCATCCCCGACGACCACCTCGACCTGATCGTCACCGCCGCGCTCGAGTGGAAGGTCTTGGTCGGCCCTCCGGCCGCGGCCCTCTCCATGCCTGGCTCCCTGACCTCGCTGGACGGTACTCGAGCAGGGACCCTCATCCGTCAGATGAACACGATCGTCCAGCGCCTTGGCTCGCCGGCGGAGTACACCTATCGTCCGGTGCCGGGGCCCTTGATCCCTGTCGAAGTCATCAAGGCGTGCCACGCCGCGATCCACACCTGCAGCCGGGCCCCCTACTGGGAAACATCGGTCGCCCACACACTCCTCACCAAGACGGCATGGGCGGCCGCAGTGCGCGTTCCCGGCTACGCCGAAGCTCCATGGATCTGGACACGCTCCCGCACCTCCCAGACCCTCGCGATCGCCGAGACCTGGCGGCCCGAACCCCTGGCCGTCAACTGGTCCAAGACCCACAGCATCGAACCGGAGACCTGGGCCAGCGCGGCAGCCGTGCTGGTCACCGAAGAAGCACTCCCCGCGGTCAGCGGCCTGCTGGCTGCCGGCCAACTGGCCGCTCGCCCGAACGTCTTCGCGATCTTGCCGGATCCCCACCTGGACCCCGCCCTGTGGGGTGGCGTCGCTGACCATGTCCTCATCTGGCCGGATTGCCGTCCCTGGCTCGATGTGCAACTCGGCGCGGCCTGGAGACCCTGAACCTGCTCTGTCCTGGGCGGTCACGGACAGGTGCCCTCGAAGCACCTTGTCTGGCCATGAGAACACGAATGATCTGGGCCTCCCCAGCCTTGCAGCCTCCGAGCCCTCACATGACCGCCCTTGCACGGATAGACCGGGTCGAACCGTGAGCGAGCACGACATCTGGGTCAACGACTACACGACGTCCTCGGGCGTCCAGGTTGCCGGCCACTATCGACGCCGGCGTTCAGGAACCGCGGTGCTCGAACCGGCCGAGCCGGCAGCGTTGACTGCCGGCGGCTCGATCGAGTCGCTGGCGGCCGTCCACACTTCTGGTGCCCCGAACCGGACCGCAGGGTCGCACATTGCGCCTGCCTCGCCAGAGGATTCCCTCAAGGCTGCGGAGGCCCGCTACAACGCCGCACGGGTGGCCGTGGGGGTGGCGGCGTTGCGCCAGCGGCACGGTGCCCACGAGCAGAGCCTTCAAGCGGCGCTTCGGGAACGTGCAGAAGCCAAGCGGGCGCTCGACACCCTGCACCGAGACCCGCACCCCTCCGCGACCGGGGATTCCCACGAGCTCGCGGCTGTCGAGGACGTCGACGATGCGGTGGCACAGGACCGGTGCTCCAGCTGCGGCCAGTACCAAGGCAACGATCACAGGTGTCCGACGCCTGCGGGTCTCCCGGATGCCGCGTACGGCGACTTGAAGGGGGACGCCCGGGTCCACGCGATGGTCGCTGACCTCGAGCAGTCAGTGAAGTCGATCATGGAGTCGGGACAGCTGACCAGGTGGCTCAACGCGATGGCCTCCAACGGGCTACAGCGCTGGAGCCCCAACAACCGGCTGCTGGCGGCCATGCAGATGCTGCAGCGCGGCAAGGATCTGGACAACCTCCACATGATGGGGTTCAGGCAATGGGAGGCCCAGGGCCGCAAGGTCAGCAAGGGCGCCAAGGCGGTCTGGATCCTCGCGCCGATCACCCGGAAGGTCGTCGACGAGGCCGACGACGGCACCGAGGTGGAGCGCCACCGCGTTGTCGGCTTCAAGAGCATCCCCGTCTTCGACATCTCCGATACCCACGGCGACCCCCTCCCGCCCTCGCCAGCCGGTCACCAGACCGGAACCGTGGCGCCAGGCACCCTCGAGGGGCTTCGCGACCGCGTCGGAACAGCCGGCTACTCCTACGAAGAGACCGAGATCCCCGGCTTCAACCGTGCCGCGGGGACGGGTACCTACGGGTACACCGAGCCGGCCACCAAGCGGATCGTCGTCGACGCCCGCCAGACCCCCACGGAGAAGGCATCAACCCTCGCCCACGAACTCGCTCACGTCCACTGCGGCCACGTCGACAACCTCAGCGAGTACCGCCAGCACCGAGGCCGCATGGAAACCGAGGCCGAGATGACCGCCTACCTGGTCAATCGATCGCGTGGCATGGCCGCATCGGATGCCGCATCCTTCTCCCCTGGCTACATCGCCGGCTGGTCGAAGGGAGACCCCAAGGTGATGCACGCCGCAATGGACACAGCGGTCCGCGCCTACAACAAGATCATGGAGGGCTCATGGCCCGAAGGGAGTCAGCAGTGAACACACGCCACATCGCCGAGGTGACCGACCCACTCACCGGCGACGTCGTCGTCTTGAGTGCGGCCACGTCCGCCGAGCTCGAGCAGCTGGTCGACGACCACCTGTCCAGCACCTTCCCCGAACCATCCGAAGACCTCCCCCATGTCACAGGCGTGCACCTGTTCTCGGTGAACGAAAGGACGCCCGATGACCACGAACCCCACCCCCGCAATCCTTACGCTGGCTGACCTGGTTAGTCGTCTGGACGGAATCGATCCCGACTCGTTGACCTACCAGCGCTCCCGCGGCTGGGTCATCGGATTCACCTCCTGCCAGGACTTCGAGGTCGCCGTGACCGCCTTCCCTGGCCAACGCGCCGACCGGGTCGACTACAACATGGTGGCTAAGAGGTTCCTCGTGGCCGGGAACCACGACTTCGAGCTGAACCACCCGTGCCACGCCCAGTTGCCCTGCTGGATGCACGTGACACTGGCCGACGTCGCCCGCCGGCATGCGGAGGGCTACCTGGACCTGACCCGTCCAGCTGACCGTGAACTGCTGCGTGCGCTCACCGAGGTTGTCGACGTCGCCCCACTGCCCGCTGCAGCCCGACTTGCTGAGGTCTACCGGACTGCTCTGCATCCCACCCTGACGAACGGCTCCGCTATCAGCACTGCGCTGGTGACCGGTCTCCGTCTCGAACCCGACTCCACACGTCATCAGGACCTGGTCGCGATCCTCACCACGGCCGGCGAGAAGGAGGCCTCCTGATGCGCACGTGGCGTCGAGGTCGAAGCACTGGCCCCTACGCGGATGGAGTCCGTCGATGAGAGTGATTGACCTGGACCTCGAGCGGCGGCGCCGGCGCGGCTCCCGTCCGGCGGGCCCCTGTGAGGCCTGTGGGCGCCCCAGCGTCGCCGGCCTATGCCCGGCTTGCCTGACCGCGTACGAGGCCCTGTGCTGCGATTCCGCTTGGGACCACGAAGCCTGTGGTTTGGAAGAGACTCAAGGATGAAAACCGCCCAGCACCGGCCCGCCGTCAAGCGGCGTCGTTTCCGCCACGACGACCTGGTCGCGGTCGATCTGTTCGCCGGGTTCGGGGGGCTCACCGAGGGTGTCCGCCGAGCCGGGTTCACCACGATCATGGCCGCCAATCACAACCGCTACAAGGTCGAGGTCCACGAGGCCAACCACCCCTACGCCGAACACTGGATCGCGGACCTGGTCGACCCCACCTCGGCGGACTACCACTCAGCACGCGACCTTCCCGCCGCGGACCTGCTCGTCGCCGGCGTCTCCTGCGTCAACCACTCCCAGGCCAACAGCAAGCGCGCCTACGAACAGCAGGCCGACCTGTTCAGTTTGGAGGACCCCGACTATGAAGCGGCGGTGACGCGCTCCGAACGTGACCGGGCCACCGCCAACTGCGTTCTGCACTACGCCGACCAGCACCGGCCGCGGATGATCCTCATCGAGTGCACGACCGAGCTCACGTCGTGGGGCAAGGCGATCCCCGGCAAGCGGAAGGTCGGTGACGGCTCGACCTACCGCTGGTGGCTCAACCAGTTCGACAAGCTCGGCTACCACCACCGGGTCATGTACCTCAACAGCCAATTCTTCGACGTCCCCCAGTCCCGCGACCGGCTCTACATCGCGTTCTGGCAGTCCTACATCCCCGCCCCGGACCTCGATCACTGCCCCCTCGCCTACTGCGCGCACTGCGACGCCACCACCGAGGCCGTCTGGACGTGGAAAACGGGCGTTCCGCCCACCGGATCAGTCCGCCACGACAAGCAGTACAACTACCGCTGCTCGAGGTGCCGCCGCGAGGTCATGCCCGCGTTCGCGCCATCGATCAACACCCTCGACCTGACCGACCTCGGCACGCGCATCGGCGACCGCGAGCGCCCCCTCGCCGCGGCGACGATGGCCCGGGCTGAGCGCTGCCGGCGACGGTTCGCCGACTTCCCGGCCATTCTGATGCCGATCGCCCGCCAGGAGACGAAGGTCGTGTCGGGGGCGATCATGCCCGCCAAGGCTGCCCGGGGCAGCGACCGACACTTCGGCCAGCCGCTCGCGACCCAGACCAGCCAGCAAGAGGCCGGGTTGCTCACCACTGCCGCGATCATGCAGACCGCGAACAGCTTCGAGCACCCTGGATCCGAGTGCCGCACACGGGACGTGTCCCAACCCCTGTGGACCCAGCCTGCGACCGCTTCAGTCGCGATGCTCAGCCCCGGCATCGCGCTCGCCGTCGACAACTTCCAAGGCGCGCCCCGCGGCGCTGACGAGCCGATCGCGACCCAAGGTGGCTCCGAAACGATGGCGCTCATCACCGCCGGTGTCGTGCCAAACCGCACCAACGCGACCAACAGCGGCCCGGATGAGCCGATGAGGACCGTCGTGGGTGGTGCTGGGTCTGGCGGCATGGCCCTGGTGTCGGCCGGGATCCTGCCCTACCGCAAGAACACCACACCGAACACCCACGCCGAGCCGATGCCGACCATCACCAGCGAGCAGACCCCCGCCCTCCTGACCGCGGGCTGGTTCAAATCCAACGGCAGCGCCGGAACCGAAACCGCCCCCCACCCAGTCCTCGACCCGTTCGGCACCCTCACCAGCCGCGACACAACGACCCTGCTCGCCGCCGAGTGGCGCGAAGCTCTCGACGCCATCACGCTCGAGGACTGCTACTTCCGCATGCTCCGCAGTCACGAGATCGGGCGCAGCTGCGGCTTCGACGTCAACTTCGGCGACTACCGGGGCACGTTCATCGTGTGGGGGTCCGCCCGGGACCAGATCGACGGCTACGGAAACGCCGTCAGCCGCATGACCCGCGCCTTGACCCTCCAGCCGATCCATCTGGCGGTCGCCCGCGAGTTCGTTGCGGCGCACCATCACATCAAGGGTTTTGCGACCCTTCCTCGCCGCGGCGGTTGCGGAGCTTCTGGCGTCGTTGCTTCACCGAAGACCTAGTCCGCCCCAGACGGCGCGCCACGTCGCCGGCGGTGAGCTCGACGCGCATCACCACCTCGTCTTCCGCCGCGGTGTACGGCCCGGACGCCGTCGCGGCCGCCCGGTCACGGGCCGTCCTCGCGCGAGCGACCGCGTTGAACGCTTCGCGGTGGGTTCGTTGGTAGATCAACGCTCGCCGGTTGGCGCGTGCGCGGCCACGTTCCCTGGCGACCGCGGCGCCAGCCGGGTCGAGGAGCGCCCGTCGCTTCGCGCTGATCGCGCGCACCGACCGACCCAAGCTGGCGGCCAGCTCCTCATCGCTGCCCGTCCAGCCGAGCAAGCGCTCGACTTCGGTGGCGGTCCACAAGCGGCGCGGGAGGCGGGGGGTCACCATGAGTCTCACGCTAGCCACGCGGCCCCCACTCACTCCGCCCACTCGACCCTCGTGTCCTTGGGTCAGCGGTTGCGTGCGCGTTCATCGAGGACATCGGCTGCGACGCTACCTGGGGGATCTGGACGCGCCCGCGTTCATCAGGGCCGCGACGGAACGCGCCTCGCAGCTCGTCACCGAGAACCAGTACGAGCGCACCGACAGTGACCGGTCTGGACGCACCTACAGCCACAGGTGGGTGGTACGCGGTCACTGGGCGCACCAGCCGTATGGCCCCCAGCAGAGCCTCCGCAAGCTCATCTACCGGGAGCCGTACATCAAGGGCCCTGAGGGCAAGCCACTCCGTCGCAAGGAGCACGTGTCCGTGTGGCGTCGGTGAGGCATTCAGAGGAACTGTATGGGTGCCGCCCCTATCCCAATAGTGGGGCGAAGTAGTTACCCGCAGTAGTAGACCGCATTAGTGCGCTCCCGCCCGCGCGCAGCGCGGGTTTGCCGGGGCCGCAGGCCCCGGCACGGGCTCGTTAGTCAGGCCGCGCAGCGGCCTGGTGCCGCGCGCAGCGCGGGACCGTCGG
>NZ_JACJFX010000114.1:0-699 GCF_014164675.1 Propioniciclava sp. MC1683
CTGGTCCGTGCCGGCGCGACCTTCGACAAAGGCATCCTCGTCGAACGACCCGACGAACCGACCCACGAATCAGGAGGCGATCAACACGTCGCGTGACACGCCCATCCACAGGTCTTGACTATTCCTCGGTTGGCGCGGAACTTCGATGCAGGACGCCATGCTCCCCGTGAGGTTGCGAACGAAGCGCGCCTCCGACTTGAAGTCCAGATCCGCGACGAGACCTTCTGACTCGCATAGCGGCATCCGTGCGTTGTACCGGGTTTGGTACCGACCATCGGCATGAGGCGACATGTTTAGGGGTGGCTAGGGGTGATGCTCGCGAAGCTTGCTCTTGAGCGTGGCGACGAGGGGAGATGGCTCCGCTCGAGGGGTGCTTGGGGGTGTCGGCCATCCAGTCAGAGGGTTACTGGTTCGAGTCCAGTCGGGGGAGCCAAACACCCTAGTGAAACCACTACTGGGTTGGCTTCACAAATTCCTCTATTGCCCAAAGTACCCACGTTGGTACCCACGTGGTGTTTTCGGCGACACCGATGACCCTTTGTGGGACAGGGGTGGACCCTTGTCGCATTGAACCCTGATCCACCGGCGTTGGTTGGCGGTGTGGGTGTGGCGTAGGACGAGGAGACCCTTCTGAGCAGGGAGGATGGTGATTGCTGAAGTCGCCGTCTGCCACCCAGAAGGGTCACCTCGTAAGTGAAA
>NZ_JACJFX010000115.1:0-694 GCF_014164675.1 Propioniciclava sp. MC1683
AGCGAGCAGAACAGGATCGCCTTGTCGGGCCACACCTGCTGGCCGGTCACCCGCAACCCGAGCACGTCGAGGCGGGCGAAGACGGTCAGATCGGGCGGGGTGACCGGCGGGCACGAGGCCGTGGTTGAGGTAGCGTCAGACATGAGCCTTGTTGTTGCTGGATGGGACTAGTACCGCGTCAGGCAACCTTGGCCCTCTTGATGGTTGCGGCTCGTTTGATGACTTTGCGGAGTCGTGGGTCGGTGGCGTGGTTGTTGCGCCAGATGATGTAGCGGCGGATCATGCTGGCTTGCTCGCGGTGGCTGGGGTGGTCGGTGCCGTCGAGGGCGAAGTAGCGCAGGGCGGTGAACTGGGCCTCGATCCGGTTGAGCCAGGAGCCGTAGAAGGGCACGTAGGCGAGTTCGACGTTGTTCGCTGCCGCCCAGTCCCCGACCCGGGTATCGGTCTTGGTGCTCAGGTGGGGGCTGAAGTTGTCCAGGACGATCGCGATCCGCACGTGGGCTGGGTGGAGGGAGCGGAGGTAGCGGCAGAACGTGAGGAACTCCACCCGGGTCTTGCGGGTCTTAACCTGAATCCACCGGCCTGGTAGCGGTGCGTTAAGCGAGGAAGTGCCCTCTGGTAAGGGAGAATGGGACTTGTATAGAGTTCCGTAGCTCCCCCAAGAAGGGCACTTCCGAGATGCAACTGTCTCACA
>NZ_JACJFX010000116.1:0-690 GCF_014164675.1 Propioniciclava sp. MC1683
GGGTTCAAGGCCCACGTGGTGATCGAGCCCGACACCGGCCTCGCGACCATGGTCGAGTTGACCAAGGCCGCCGGGCCGGACAACAGCGACGCCACCGTCGGTGCCAGGCTGGTGGTGGCTGATCCGACCATCGACAGCCCGGTCGAGGTGCTGGGCGATTCGGCCTACGCCACCGGCGACATGCTCGCCGTCCTTGAGGCCAAGAGGTGGGTGCCGCTGGTCAAACCCTGGCCGATCCGGCCGGCCGTCGAGGACGGGTTCACCATCGACGACTTCACCCACGACCCTGCCGCCGGCACCCTGACCTGCCCAGCAGGAGTAACGAAGACCATCACCAAGACCCGCAAGGCGGTGTTCGGCATCGCCTGCCGGGCCTGCCCGTTCAGGCAGCGATGCACGACCGCCGCGAAAGGCCGCACCATCCAGCTGCACCCCCACGACCTGCTGCAACGCGCACACCGCCAACGGGCCGCCGGCGAGGGCTTCCAAGCCACCTACCGCCGGTACCGGCCCATGGTCGAACGCACGATCGCGTGGCTGGCCCGAGGCAACCGCAAAGTGCCCTACCGAGGCGTCACGAAGAACGACAACTGGCTCCACCAACGAGTCGCGGCGATCAACCTCCGCCGCCTCCTGAACCTCGGCCTCAGCTTCGGCAACACCGGCTGGGCGATCGCCTGACCAGCCCCG
>NZ_JACJFX010000117.1:0-682 GCF_014164675.1 Propioniciclava sp. MC1683
ATCACCGCACGAACCGCCTCCGCCTTGAATTCCGGGCTGAACTTCTTCCGGGTCATTCGATCCCTTCCATTTCTCCCACGGATTCTACCGGTGGGGGCTCTTGGTCCGGAAACAATCCCTCACCTCACCATGCTTGCTTGCCCGGGTCGTACACATGGCCGTGCCGCAGCACCAGCTTGCTCAACCGGTGACGGGCCGCCATCAACTCGATCCGTGCGTCATCGAACGCCCGCACCAGGTCACGGGCTGATTCCTCGGCCTCGGTCGGGACCCTGACCGCGACCAAGTCGTCGTTGCGCAGCAACCGGGCCAACAGCAATGCATCCCGGGCGTCGGTCTTGACCCGGTCCCCGGCCGGTCGCAGGATCTTCGACGGTGCCGCCACCACACACCGCAGTTGAGCGTCCAAGATCGCCCTGGCCAACCCGAACCCCGTCGGACCCGCTTCGTAGGCCACCGCCACCGTCCCGAACCGCTGCTGGATCATCAACAGCCAGTTCACGACCAACCCGACCTCCATCGCCAGCCTTGCCTCACACAGCTCACCAGTCACCGTGAACCGCCTCAGGTTCTCTGCCGCTTCTATGCGGGGAGAGAACTCTGGTGTGAGGTCTCGTAGTAGGCAGCCTCGAACTCGTCGGGGCTGACCATTCCGAGGCTACCGTGGAGCCTGCGGTGGTTG
>NZ_JACJFX010000118.1:0-677 GCF_014164675.1 Propioniciclava sp. MC1683
ATCACCGCACGAACCGCCTCCGCCTTGAATTCCGGGCTGAACTTCTTCCGGGTCATTCGATCCCTTCCATTTCTCCCACGGATTCTACCGGTGGGGGCTCTTGGTCCGGAAACAATCCCTCACCTCAAACCGGGGATCGGACGCCACCCGGTCGTAGTGGGACAACACGTGCAGCCAGTAGAACAGGTTGTAGCCGGCGAACGGATACTCCACCTGGAGGAACAACGTGCCGATGCCGTAGTGGCACGGACCCAAGGGCACGCGGGTGACCCAGTGGCGGAGCAGGAACTCGACCGCCCGGTCGAGTTCCGGACTGCTGTTGGCCCGGTCCGTGAACCGGAAGGCATCCAGGGCAATGAGGGTGGGACCCGGGTTGGCGAACTCGCTTTCCGGACCCCGGCCGTAGCTGAACTTGTTGCACCTCCACCCGCCACCGTCGAACTGGGTCGCCAGCAGGTGCTGGAAGGTCACCGCGAGCCGGGGATCGCCCCCGCAGCCCAGATGGGCGAGCGTGCAGGCGGCGTGGGCGGTCTGGCAGGGGTAGATGGCCGAGCTTGTCAAGATTTCTGTGTAAGGGATCCTCTTGTTGTTGTTCGAATCTAGAGGTAGCGGTTGATGCGTTCGGGGTAGACGAGGGCGAGTTGGGCCAGAGCTTGTTTCCAGTTCGTCACGATCTG
>NZ_JACJFX010000119.1:0-659 GCF_014164675.1 Propioniciclava sp. MC1683
TCGGCCGGGGTGTCGTAGCGGTGGTAGAACCCGTATCGGCGCACGAGGTGGCCGTTCTTGGACTCGATGGTGGCTTGGTCGTTGCTCTTGTAGGGCCGGGATCGGGTGAAGAACACATCCCGGTCACCGGCCCAGCCGATGATCTGGTGGTTGATGAACTCCGAGCCGTTGTCGCAATCGATGCCCGTCACGGCGAACGGCACCGCCTCAACGAACGCGTCGAAAGCGGCCAGCACGTGCACGCGGGCGTTGTTCCGGATGGGATGGGTGTACACCCAGCCGGTGTGCACGCAGGTGAAGTTCACACTCCTGGCGAACTCGCCCTTCAGGGTGGGCCCGCAATGGGCGACCGTGTCGACCTCGAAGAACCCGGGTTCGCCCTCGACCTCGTCACCGGCCTTGCGTACCTGGATCGATTGGCGCAACAGGTGCCCGGGCTTGGTGCTGGTCTTGCCGCGGATCGGGTCCCGCGCTTTGGCCGGCGCCAGGTAGCGGTCGATCGTGGCCGCCGACATGGCCTCGAGAGAGCTCGGGTGCTGTCAGATGGTTTGTGTAAGCGGTCCTTCTACCGGAAGGAACCATGATGAGTGTTGTGACCGATACGACGAATCATTCGAACAGGCTGTCTGCTGCCGAGCGACGTGCTTTGCGGGCTGAGG
>NZ_JACJFX010000120.1:0-638 GCF_014164675.1 Propioniciclava sp. MC1683
GTTCCCGAACAGGGAAACCGCTCCATCGAAGCACCCCCACCGGAGACCTCTCAAAGTCAAGGGATCACACCGTGTCCCAGCCGCTGATCAGACCGCCGGCGGGGGCTACTTCTAACCTAAATGCCGCAGGGTGCGCGAGGGCAGCCTTTCGGCTTCGGTACCCAACTCTGCCGCCATCCGTCGAGGGTGACGGGGCTCGGCCAGCCGTGAGGATGGGTCCCGTGCGGTGGTGGAGGGGAGACGATGCTGGGCTCATGGTGCTGTCGCGGAAGTGGGCGGCTGACGTGGAGGCCATCGTGGCTCGTCGGCACGATCAGGGCGATGATCTGTGGACCACGCCGGACCGGAGACTGGCCAAGGGAGGGCCGTTCTCGACCTTGGGTGCTGCACGGCTGCTCGTGGAACTCGGTGTCGACCCAGCTGAGCCGATCCTGGTCGAGGCACGCGAGCTGATCTGGAGTGCTCGGCGCGAGGACGGTCGATTCAGGCTCGCTCCGACCGGGGCCCATCTGGTGCTGTCAGATGGTTTGTGTAAGCGGTCCTTCTACCGGAAGGAACCATGATGAGTGTTGTGACCGATACGACGAATCATTCGAACAGGCTGTCTGCTGCCGAGCGACGTGCTTTGCGGGCTGAGG
>NZ_JACJFX010000121.1:0-578 GCF_014164675.1 Propioniciclava sp. MC1683
GCGCGACGCCGTCGAGCGGGCGCGGGGTCGAGGTGAAGCCCTGCAGCGGCGTGCGGTACTTGCCCTGCCAGTCGACGACGTCCTCGGTCCACAGCCGACGCAGCAGCGCGTAGTTCTCGACGGCCAGCGCGACACCCTGGCGGATGTCCTTGCCGAACCAAGGGTACACCGGGCCGGTGTTGCCGCGGCCGAGCATGATGTCGACGCGACCGTCGGCGAGGTGCTGGAGCATCGCGAAGTCCTCGGCGATCTTGACCGGGTCGTTGGTCGTGATCAGCGTGGTCGCGGTCGACAGCAGGATCTTGTCGGTCTGCGCGGCGATGTAACCCAGCGTCGTCGTGGGCGAGCTGCTGAAGAACGGCTCGTTGTGGTGCTCACCGATGGCGTAGAAGTCGAGACCCACCTAGGGCGTGTCGCGTAACTGATTTGGGTGGTGGGGGTCAGGGTTGTCTTTGTGACCAGGAGTCCTCAGTTCAGTGACGAGATGTGGGCGCGGATTGAGCCGTTGATGCCGCGTGGGGGCGCGAAGGGCGGCCGTCCGTGGAATGACCACCGGCGGACGGTGGAGGGCATCTGTT
>NZ_JACJFX010000122.1:0-541 GCF_014164675.1 Propioniciclava sp. MC1683
TGAACCGCCTCAGGTTCTCTGCCGCTTCTATGCGGGGAGAGAACTCTGGTGTGAGGTCTCGTAGTAGGCAGCCTCGAACTCGTCGGGGCTGACCATTCCGAGGCTACCGTGGAGCCTGCGGTGGTTGTACCAGTCGACCCATCCGGCGGTCGCGAATTCGACGTCGGCGATCGTCTTGTACGGGCCGTCGTGGAAGATCGTGGTGCGCACGCACTCGGCCTTGTAGAGCCCGTTGATCGTCTCCATCAAGGCGTTGTCATACGCGTCCCCGACCGTCCCGATCGACGGGGCGATCTGCTCCAGGGCGAGGTGATCGGTGAGCACAATCGATGTGTACTGGGAGCCCGCATCGCTGTGATGAATGAGCTGATCCGGGCCGACACGGTGGCCTTGACGATCGCGTTCCCACAGCGCCATCCGCAGCGGGATCATCACCAAGTCGACGTGCTTGCTGGTCTGCGCATGCCAGGCCACGATGCGTTGCGAGAACACGTCGAGGATGAACGCGACATACACCCAGCCTGCCCAGGTGCGCACATAG
>NZ_JACJFX010000013.1:0-77693 GCF_014164675.1 Propioniciclava sp. MC1683
CGATCCGGTTCACCACGCTGACCGCGATCTGCCAAGCACTGGACTGCAAGCCGGCCGACCTGTTCGACTTGGAAGATCCTCACAACCTCGACGAGCCCACCTCCGATCCCATTACCTGACATGCCGCCGTCCGGAAGTGCCGATGGGCTGACGTTGACGCACAGCGACCGACCGTTGCGGTGCGCCCTATGGTGTACCGCATGCGGCTGGCCCCTGACCTGCGGATCGTTCTCAAGAGTGGCTGAGAAACCAGAGGTCACGACTGTCACCCGCCGGGTCTCGTTGCCCCCAGGGTCGCCGCCGCTGTCCACCCTCATGCCGCCATGGTTCGGTCATGATGGTTCATACGTGCTCGCTGAGCTCGACGTAGACGCTCCTCGCGGCCCGTGGGCGATGATCGATCTCGACTCCGGCCGGGCGGGTGTCGGGCGCCGGATGCGGCAGATCTGGGGGGCACTTCTGGACGGTCAGGGACCCGCACTGCTCGGCACCTCTGGCGGCGTCATCGAGGTCGACCTGAGCGGCCCCAGCACGGTGCGTGAACTGCATCAGGGGGTTGGCCACGGCCGCGACGGTGCGGAGACGGAGTTCCTCCGCCTGGACCATCGCCACGTCCTGGCTGCAGCGCTCGGACAACAGAGAGCCAAGGTCATCGATCTGGACCGCTGGGCCGTCGTGAACTCACAAGTCGAAATCACTTCGCCGTGGGTAGCGCTTGGCGACACCCCCACGCGAATCTGGTCGCTACCAAGAGGAGAAGTCGCCTCCCTGAACGCCTCGCACGAGGTGACGCACCGGACAACTGCCCCTGCCGCGCTGGCCGCAGCTCGCTCGACGCGCGCGCTGTATGCACTCGTCGGCGAGCTGCGGCCGCGTCGCGGCACCGCCTGGTGGCCTGCAATTGGCCGGGACCTACTTCCCACCGGTCTCCAGCAGTATCTGGACAGCCCGCTGGACGAGGTTGAGCTCTGCAAGCTGGACCCTCGAACCCTCGAAGTCAAGGCCGCCCGTCGCCTCGGCTCCCTCGCGCAGGTGCTGGAGGAAGCGCTCGCCACCACCCTTGCCGATGATGAGGAGTGGAGCACCGGCCTGCTGCCCCGCTGCCTCAGCACCGATGCTGCCGGAAGGCCCGCCCTCGTGGCCGGCAGTCGTGTCGTCGTCCTCGATGACAACACGCTAAGGCCGGTCACGGATACACGACTCCCCAATACCGGGTCGTCCACCTGGGCATCTCAAAACGGCCAATCCCGAGCTGTTGCTACCAGTTCCGACCGGTTATACATCGCTGACTGGTGATGTCCCAGCAGCGTCCTGTCAGGCCGCAGGTCGCGACTACCTCGTGGGGAGGTGGAGCGAGAATTCACCCCATGAGGTACTGCGCGCAGATGGCCGCCACGGAGGTGGTCCAGATCATCGCGTGGCTTGAGGCCGCCGGTGTGATCTATCAGATCAACGGTGGATGGGGCGTCGACGGACTGGTGGGCCGACAGACCCGCCCGCACCAAGATCTAGACGTGTTCATCGATGCACATCACGAGGCCAACTTCTTGACCTGGCTGACCTCTCGCGGTTACCGGGTCACGCAGGATTGGCGCCCGGTCCGCGTCGAACTCTCGAGCCCCGGAGGGCGAGTGGATGTTCACCCGATGCGAATGGATGCGGCCGGCAATGGGGTGCAAGAGGGCCTCGACGGCGAGGTGTATGTCCACGCCGCTGAGCATCGAGTCAACGGTCACATCGACGGGCACGCGGTCGTCGTAGCCAGCGCCCAGCGGGCGCGGGCGCTTCGCAGTGGCTACCCTCCGCGCGAGGTCGACCTACACGATCTCGCCCTGCTCGACGACCTGTAAGGCATCCTGTTCTGCCGCCGTCCGCGCCCGAGAGGATGTGAGGCGTGGCCGATGGTGAACAGCACCGGCTAAATACCCGAGGGGCCGGTAGTAGGTTCCCTGAGCATCTGTACGATTTCGTCGTGGAGTCGCCTGTCGTCTGGACTGAGGCCATCGAGTACCTCTTGGAGGCTAACGGTCGACTGGCGCACCTCGTGCCGGCTCGCTCTCGTCAGGAAGACCCGCGTGTAGTCGGCGACGTCGGGATCGACCGTTAGTGTCCAGTTGGGGTCGGGTCCGTTCGCGAACCACGCCGAGGGCCCGAACTTCAGCTGGAAACTGGCCTCTCCGAAGTCCACGGACAAAGAGTCATCGATCTCGAAGTTGATGGTCCACTGGTAAATACCCTTGTAGCCGGCGCTGACGCCGCGGACGAATCCGTCTCCCAGTGTGGCGTTCAACTGCCGTAGGAGGTGGTGTGCGCAGTAGCTCTTCAGCCGTGCTTTGACCCGCTGCAGGAGATCTCGCCCCTCCCCGAACCGCTCCTTCGCCTGGTCGGCGAGTTCGTTCGCGAATTGCTCGGCTGCCACGTCCTGGCGCCTCTCTTGGTACCGCTTCGCCTGACCGGTTTCGCACATGGCGACCACGAAGCCCAGCACGTCTTGGTCTTCCATGGGCCCCCTTCCCTTCACGAACTTGCGGTGCATCTGATCGATGAATGAGTAGGAACCGGATGACGGTGGCGATGTCGTCGGGGCGCCCGAGGCGGCCCATCGGGGTGGCGGCGATGAGGCCCGACTTGTCGGAGTCGCCGAGGATCGGGGTGTCGTAGGAAACCTCTTCGAGGGGCTCGGTGTCGCCGATGCCGGCGTTGTTGACCAGGATGTCGAGGCGACCGTACTTCTCGACCGAGGGGGGCTCGGGTACTCGCGCTTCCAGTCTTGGCGACGGCGGCGGCCCAGTCCTCCTCGCTCGTGACGTCGAGGCGCACGTAGGTGGCGTCGCCACCGCGGTCACGGATGCCGAGGGCGACCTGCTCGCCGAGCTCGTCCTGGATGTCGGCGATCACCACGTTGGCGCCCTCCTCGGCGAAGCGCTGGCAGGTGAGCTTGCCGATGCCGGAGGCGCCACCGGTGACGAGGGCGACGCGGTTGGTGAAACGAAGGTTCATGTCCTGCTCCTTTGCGAGGATCCGACCGGTGTGTTCCGGAGGGTCTTGGATCCACGATCAGGAATTCATCGTTCGCACCTCTATCGGTTGCAGTCTGTTGGCGTCGAGATACTCGACGACTGAAGCATCTCCCCGTCGCCGCGACGAACTCAGCGGATGGAGTTCGGGTGCTTGCAGAGGGCGGTCGTCTCGATGTCCATGTAGGGGAACATCGGGAAGCCCGAGAGGATCTCGTGCAGGCGCTCGGACGACTCCACCTCGAAGATCGACACGTTCGCGTAGCGGCCGACGACGCGGTAGATCGCCTCGAACTCACCCGAGCGCTGCAGCGCCTGCGAGTACTCCTTCTCGGCGGCCTGCTTCCCGGCGATCTCCTCCTCCGACATCGACTCGGGGAACTTCACCTGCATGCGGCACAGGAACTTCATGTGCTGGCTCCTTTCGTCGGGATGGACAATACGGGGCCGCGCGCCGGGCGGGCGTGATCACTCGTGGTGCAGGGCGTCCACGACGACGAGACCGGCGGCGGAGCGGGCCGGCGCCAGCGACGCCAGCACGCCGAAGACGAGGCCGACCACGATGGTCACCACGACCCCCGTGAACGGGAATGACCACGGCATGACCCAGCCCACCGCGCCCATCGCGACCACGAGCGCGTAGCCGAGCCACAGCCCCGCGACGACGCCGAACGCGATGCCGATCAGGGTGAGCAGCAGCGACTCGGCCAGCACCATCCGCTTGACCTGGCGCCGGGTCGCCCCGACCGCGCGCAGCATGCCGATCTCGCGCGTGCGCGCGAGCACCGAGATGGCCAGCGTGTTCATCAGTGCCAACAACGAGGGAAGGGCGAGCGCCGCGATCAGCGTGTAGAAGATGACGATCGTCGAGTCGAACGTCCTCTGCTGCTCGGCCTTCCAGTCGGCGGTGGCGTGCAGCCCGAACGCGGGGTAGTCGGCGACGACGCGCTCGAGGTCGGCGCCCACCACCGCGGGGTCGGACGCCGGGGCACGGTTCACCAGGAACATCAGGTCCGTGGTGGTCGAGAAGTCGCGGGCGAGCATCTCCTGGGAGATGTAGATGGTCGAGAGCTTGGCGTTGAGGTAGTCGTTGCCGACGCCGGCGACGAAGTAGGTGCGGCGTCCGGTGGGGGTCTGCAGTTCGACCGCCTGGCCCTCGACGAGCCCCGCCTGCGAGGCGAAGATGCCGTTCGCGATCAGCCAGCGGCCCGAGGCGAGCTGGCCGAACGCGGCGTCGGAGGAGGTGCCGTTCCACTCCAGCGAGGCGACCTCGGGGTAGGCGACAGGGTCGATGCCGATGGCCTGGACGTCCGACCCGTTGAGCTTGCCGTTGGCCACGCGCAGGGAGGCGACGGCGGCGACGCCGGGGGTGCGGCGCAGCTCCTCGCCGAGGCGCGGGCCGGCGCCCACGTTGCCCTGCTGCAGGACGATCGAGCCGGGCATGACCACGTAGTCCGACCCCATCGAGCGGTCGATGTAACCCAGGAACCCCGCGAAGATCGACGAGACGACACTCAGCATCGCCACGATCGAGGCGAGACCGAGCATCACGGCGGTCACGGTGGTCGCCGAGCGTCCGGGGTTGCGTTGCAGGTTCGACCGGGCGATCGCGCCCTCGCGGGCGAACAGCAGCTCGATCACCGACCCGAACGCCCGCGCCAGCGGGGTCACCACGACCGGCGCGACCAGCGCGATCGCGATCAGGAAGACCACCGACCCGACGCCGACCCAGGTGGGCACGCGCGTCGCGAGCAGGAACACCGACACCACCGCCAGCGCGACGCCGACCCACGCGCGGCGCCCGGCCTCGACGGCGTGCACCTCGGCGACCGGCGGCCGCATGGCCTCCAGCGGCGTGATCCGGGATGCCGTCCGCGCCGGCAGCAGCGCCGCCAGCACCGTCACGCCCAGCCCGAGCGCGATAGCGAGCACCCACGTGCCCGGCCGGAAGGTCGCCCCGCCGATCTCCATGTGCAGCATGTCGCGCACCAGCGGCCGCATCGCCGCGAACAGCCCGTTCGCCATCAGCCAGCCCAGCACGAGGCCGATCGCGGTGCCGATCACCCCCTGCAGCAGCGCCTCGGCCAGGAACATGCGGATGATCGTGCGCCGCGGTGTCCCGATCGCGCGCAGCATGCCGATGTCGCGGCGGCGCTCGGCGATCACGGTACGGAAGGAGTTCGCGATGATGAACCCCGCCGTGGCCAGCGCGAACACCCCGAACAGGGTGAACGCGAACTCGCTGACCTGGATGCTCGCCAGCAGCGAGGCGTTGCTCGACAGCCCCCCGACCGTGTAGCGGTCACCCAGGGTGCGGCGCACAGTGTCCTCGACGGCGGCGCGGTCGGCGTCGGGGGTCAGGGACGCCTCGACCACCGTCAGCCGGTCGCCCAGCCCGAACATCGCCTGCGCGGTCGCCAGCGGCACGTACACCTGCTCCTGCCCGGGCACGGACGCCGTGTCGAGCAGGCCGACCACGCTCAGCCTTGTGCTCCCCGAGGAGCTCGGCAGGACCAGGTGGTCGCCCAGCCGCAGCCCGAGGCGTCCGGCGAGGTCGGACGCCAACAGCACGACCTCGCCGTCACCCGGCTCCAGCGCCCGGCCGGCCGCCAGCGGGAAGTCGCGCACGCGCGCGGCGGCGGCGGGCACGATGCCGACGACGTTGACCATGGAGGGCGCGTCGGAGGGTCCGGGGTCGGCGCTGCGGTCGCGCCGGACCAGCGGGGCCGGCTGCTGTACCTCGCCAGACGCCGCGGCGACCCCGGGCGTCCGGGTGACGGTGTCGAGCACGTCGGCCGGGATGGGCTGGTGGAAGGCGCTGCTGACGGTGAGGTCGATGCGCCCGGCGGCCGACATCATCGAGCGGGTGAACGCCTCGACGAGGGTCGGCGTGATGCCGTTGAGCCCGAACACGAGCATGACGCCGAGCGCCACCGCGAGGGTGGTGAGCGCCGAGCGCAGGCCGCGGCCGCGCAGGTAGCGCCACGCGAGCGTGGTGGCGGGGGAGGGGCGGGGGCCGGGCATGGGGATCAGAGCATCCCGGCGCGGTCCATGGCCTGGCGGGCGGCCTCGGGGCGTCCGTCGAGGACGAGGTCGTCGACGATCGCGCCGTCGCGCATGAGCACGAGGCGGGAGGCGTAGGAAGCGATCCGCGGGTCGTGGGTGACCATGAGCACCGACCGCCCCCAGTCCGAGGCGACCTGGGCGAGCAGCTCGGCGATCTCGGAGGCCGAGGCCGAGTCGAGGTTGCCGGTGGGCTCGTCGGCGAGCACGAGGGCCGGGTCGGTGGAGAGGGCGCGGGCGATCGCGACGCGCTGCTGCTGGCCGCCCGACAGCTGGTCGGGGCGGTTGCGCAGGCGCTCGCCGAGGCCGACGCGGCGCAGCCAGTCGGTGGCGCGCGCGTCGGCGTCCTTGGCCCCGTCGAGGGTGAGGGGGAGCGCCGCGTTCTCGGTGGCGTCGAGCACCGGGATCAGGTTGAAGAACTGGAACACGAACCCCAGCCGGCGGCGGCGCAGCGTGGTGAGCTGCTCGTCGGGCAGCGTGGCGATGTCCACCCCGTCGATGCGGACCGACCCCGAGGTGGGGGTGTCGAGCCCGCCCACGAGGTTGAGCAGGGTCGACTTGCCGCAGCCCGAGGGCCCCATGACCGCGACGAACTCGCCGGGGGCGACGCTGAGGCTGACGCCGTCCAGCGCGCGGACCACGTTCGGCTCGACCCCGTAGGTGCGCACGAGGTCGATCGTCTCGACGATGGCGTCAGGCATCGACCGCACCCCCCTCCGCGAGCGCCGTGAGGTTGGTGGTCGCGACGACATCGCCGGCCGCCAGCCCCGAGGTGACCTGGGTCAGGGTGTCGGTGGACGGCCCGACCTCGACGGCGACCTTGTGGGCCACGCCGTTGTCGATCTTCCAGACGTGCCGGGACGCCCCGTCGGCGACGACGGCCTGCACCGGCACCACGAGCGCGTCGGCGATCGACTCGGTGGCGATGTCGGCGTCGCCGGTCATGCCGGTCAGCAGGCGGGCGTCGCCGGCGTCCAGCTTGATGACCGTGGTGAACGCGACCCCTCCGGTGGAGGTGGTCACGGCTGCGGGACGCAACGCCTCGACCAGGCCGGTGAAGGGGCGTCCGGGGAACGCGTCGAGCGTGACGGTGGCCGTCTGGCCGACCTGGACGCCCGCGATGTCGGCCTCGTCGACCGCCGCGTCGAAGCGCAGCGCGTCGGGGCTGACGACGGTGAACAGGGCCATGCCCGCGGTCACCGACGAGCCGGCCGCGGTGGTGAAGAGCGGGGGCAGGCCAGGCGCCAGTGACAGCGAGGCGAACTGCACGGTGCCCGCGGCGGGGGCCTTGAGCTCGGCCTTGTCGCGGTTGGCGCGGGCGATGTCGACGGCGAGCTGGGCGGAGTGGGTGGCGGCGTCGCGGGCGCGGTTGAGCCGGTCGGTCCCGGTGGCCATGGCGCGGGCGGCCGCGTACTGCGCCTCGGCCTGGGCGAGGGCCTGGTCGAGGGGCTGGGCGTCCATGGTGCCGAGCAGCTGGCCCTGCTCGACCTGCTGCCCGTCGGTGACGGCGACCGATTGCAGCACGCCGCTGGTCGGGGCGGTGACGGTGGACGCCGACCCCGCGGCCATCGTGCCCTGTGCGGTCACGACGACGTCGAGGGTCTGGGTGGTGGCGGTCGCCGTGGCGACCGGGGTGCGGGCGGCGCGGGTCGAGATGAACCAGCCGGCGCCGAGGGCGATCGCCAGCGCGACCACGACGAGGGCGGTGATGAGGCGACGACGGGTCATCGCGGTGTCCCTTCGAGAGCGGCGAGGAACGGTGCGCGCATCTGGCGCAGGGTCTCGGGGTGGAGTTCGGGTGCGGCGAACGTGCCCGCGGCGGCGCCGAGCACGCGCTCGGTCGCGGTCAGCAGGGCGGGGATGCCGCGGACCAGGATCTCGGCGTACTCGTCGTCGGTGTCGGCGGCGAGCGCGCGGTCGAACAGGGTGGTGGAGCCGTGCAGCCACAGGGCGAGCACGAGCTGGGTGGTGGCGGGGGCGTCGTCGACCGCGAAGGTGCCGTCGTCGTGCCCCTGCTCGACCATCGGCAGGAACAGTCGGTACATCCGGACGCCCCACGCGTCGAACAGCCGGTGGCGCAGCTCGAGGTTCTCGGGCTTGTACAGGAGCGGGATGGAGGCCATCGCGGAGTCGACGCGCTCGAGCTTCCATGCCGTGGCGAACTGCATCATCGCCTGGAAGCGCTGGGCGCCCGTGCCCTGGTCGGTCTGGTCGGCCTGTTCGAGGGCGTCGAACAGCTCGTCCACCCACCGGCCGACCATCGCGATCAGGAGGTCGGTCTTGGACGCGAAGTGGTAGTAGAACGTGCCCTTTGCGACGCCGGTCGCCTGCGTGACCTGCTCGATCGACATGGCCTCGTAGCCGATGTCGACGCAGAGCCGCAGGGCGGCGTCCATGAGCTCGTCACGCCGGACCGCCGGGTGTTTGGAGACGCGTGCCATGGTGGTCTTCCTTCTGACTGACTGTCAGTCAGTTTGAAGTGTACGCCCGCGTCACGCGGCGTCAAGGGGTGTCGCGGCGGAGCGGGAGGCACGACCAGGGCTTGGGTTTCCTGTGCCGAGGGCTTGAGTTTCCGCGCTCGTCAGCAGCAGCGCGGGCCGGCGGTGGCCTCGCCGAGGAAGTCGCGGGCGACGTCGAGCACGCCGGCGACGGCGGTGTAGTGCGCCCAGCGGCCGCGCTGCTCGCGGGTGACCAGGCTGCTGGGCCGGTTCGTCCCCGGCCTGGCCCAGGCGCTGGACGCCGTGAAGATCGGGTCGGTCTCCCTGCCGATCGCCCTCGGCCTGCTCCTGATGATGTACCCGGTGTTGGCGAAGGTCCGCTACGACGAGACCCACCGCGTCACCGCCGACAAGCGGCTCATGACCCTCAGCCTCGTGCTCAACTGGATCATCGGGCCGGCGCTCATGTTCGCGCTGGCCTGGCTGCTGCTCCCCGACCTGCCCGAGTACCGCACCGGCCTGATCATCGTCGGCCTGGCCCGCTGCATCGCGATGGTGCTGATCTGGAACGACCTCGCCTGCGGCGACCGCGAGGCCGCCGCCGTCCTCGTGGCGATCAACTCGGTGTTCCAGGTCATCGCCTTCTCGGCGCTCGGCTGGTTCTACCTGCAGGTCCTGCCGAGCTGGCTCGGCCTGCCGACCACGTCGGCCGAGTTCTCGTTCTGGTCGATCTTCGTGTCGGTGCTGGTGTTCCTGGGCATCCCGCTGCTGGCCGGCTTCCTCACCCGCCACTTCGGCGAGCGTGCCAAGGGCCGCGTCTGGTACGAGGGCACCTTCCTGCCGAAGCTGGGCCCGTGGGCGCTCTACGGCCTGCTCTTCACGATCGTGCTGTTGTTCGCGTTCCAGGGCGACGAGATCACCTCGCGCCCGCTCGACGTCGCCCGCATCGCGCTGCCCCTGCTGGCCTACTTCGCCCTGATGTGGCTCGGCTCGCTGCTGGCGTCCCGCGCGGTGGGCCTCGACTACGCCCACGCCGCCACCGTCGCGTTCACCGCGGCCGGCAACAACTTCGAGCTCGCCATCGCGGTCGCGATCGGCACCTACGGCATCACCTCCGGCCAGGCCCTCGCCGGCGTGGTCGGCCCCCTGATCGAGGTCCCGATCCTCGTCGGCCTCGTCTACGTGAGCCTCTGGCTCGCGCCCAAGCTGTTCCCGAACGACCCCACCGTCCCGACCCGCGCCACCGCCGCGCGCCCGCACTGAGGAGCACCGTGAGCACCGATCGACCCACCGTCCTGTTCGTCTGCGTCTCCAACGGCGGCAAGTCCCAGATGGCCGAGGCGCTCATGCGCGCCCACGTCGGGGACTCCGCCTCTATCCACTCCGCCGGCACCGCCCCGAAGGGGAAGATCAACGCCGAGTCCGCGGCGTCCGTCGCGCGGGCTGGGGCGAGCATGGACGCCGCCACGAGCAAGCCGATCGACCCCGACCTGCTGCGCACGGCCGACCGCGTGATCGTGCTCGGCCGCGACGCGCAGGTCGAGCCCGTCGGAGGCATGACGGCCACCATCGAGCGCTGGGACACCGACGAGCCGTCGCTCCGCGGCATCGTGGGCGACGAGCGCATGGACCTCATCCGCGACGACATCCAGAACCGCGTCGAGGTCCTGGCCGACGAGCTCGGCCTGGCCCGCCCTCAGGCGGGCGCGTAGAACGACTGCGTCCCGGTCGCCCGGGCGCCGTTGCGCTCGAAGATGCGCACCATCGCGGGGTTGCGCTCGTCGGTCGACCCTACGTAGCGCGTGCACCCACGCGCGGCGAGCTCGTGCAGGCCCAGCAGGTGCAGCCGCGCGCCGTGCCCGGCCCCGCGCCGGTCGGGCATGACGCCGATGTAGAACAGGCTCCCGGTGCCCGGCTCGTCGGGGTAGGGCTGCGGCAGGACGACCCCGACCGGGCCCGCGGCGTCCGAGACGAGGAGCCAGCGCGCGGGGTCGAAGGCGTCGCCGGCGTACGCGACCAGCTCGGTCACGTCGTCGGACGCGGTCTCGGGGGTGGTGGTGCTGAACGCGTCGCCCTCGCCGGCAGCCAGCATGGCCCGGGCGAACGCGTCGAGGCCGAGGACCGGGCGCTGGTGTTCCTGGCGAACGACGGAGTGATCGAGTACATCGTGGCGACGTCGATCGACGACGAGGGCAAGGCGCAGGTCGTCCACGGGTGCTGAGCACAAGCTGTCGGCGGCCGGAAGGCAGGCTGTCGGCGGGAGCGCTCAGAGGGGCAGGGTGAGGCCGTCGTGGCTGGGGCGGAAGCCCATGGTCGTGTAGAAGCCGTGGATGTGCGCGCGGTTCTTCTCCGGCATCACGATCAGCACCCGCGCACCCCGGGAGCGGGCGTGGTCGATCGCCCACGCGAACATGCGCTTGGCGATGCCGAGGGAGTCGTGCCCGGCCCGGATGCGGGCCCCGGAGACCACGGCGCGGGCCACGCCGCCGCGGGCCAGCGTGCGTACGAAGGTGAGCTGCAGGGTGCCGATCACGCGGTCGCCCTCGTCGAGGACGACGATGAGCTCCTGGTTGGGGTCCGCGTCGATCTGCTCGAACACGGCCTCGAGGTCGGCGTCGGCCGGCCCGACCCCCAGCAGGTCGTCGCTGATCAGGGTGTTCGTGGCGACGTGCCGCGGGGAGGTGGGGTCGTCGGCGAGCAGGCGCTCGATGGTCCCGACGTGGTCGCGTGTCGCCCGGGCGAGGCTCACGTCCCCCAGATCGGCAAGGATCTCCATGTCCCCAGTGGACACCCCCTCCCGCGGCGGCGTCCAATCAGCGGGGCGGAGACGGGCGACGGCCGGGAGGGAAAACCCTCCCGGCCGCCGCGCGTGCTGTGCTGGGTCGGATCAGACCTCGTCGTGGCGGACCTCACGCTCGACGGACTGGTTGCCGCGGGCACCGGTGCCGTGCACGTCGGTGCGCTCGGTCGTGACCGAGGAGCGGGGGCGGTTCGCGATGAGGCCGAAGACGAGCCAGATGGCCGCGGCCGCCATGAGGATCAGGCCGATCATCTTGGTGTCGACGCCCTCGAGCATCTCGGACATGGCGAAGTAGAGGATGGCGCCGATCACGCCGAGGGCGACGGGGCCGCCGATGTTCACGTAGCGCATGTGCGTGGTCGCTTTCCTGCGGGGGTCCGATTGACCCCGGGTCGATTCATGCTAGGCGGACGCCTCGCGCGCGATCCAGCGTGTCGGCGGGTTCGGCCGGCCTTTCACCCGTAGGGGTGAGGGGCGCTCAGAGGCCCGCGAGGCTGGTCACCAGCAGCACCAGGCCGGACGCCCCGGCGAGCAGCAGGATCGCGTGGCGGGTGCGCCCCGAGTCGACGTACCGGGCCAGCGGGCGGGCCAGGAGCACGCCCAGCAGCATCGCCGGGAGGAGGGCGGCGGCGTGCGCGAGCTGGGTGGCCGTCACGCGTCCGGCGAGGGCGAGGCCGGCCAGCGAGAGCGCGGCCCCGACGCAGAAGAAGGACGCCAGCGTGGCCCGCACGCGCGGGCCGGGGAGCCCGGACAGGACCATCGCCAGCGGCGGCCCGCCCACCCCCGAGACCGTGGCCGACGTGCCGGACAGGAAGCCGGCGACCACCACGTTCGTTGTGGTGTTCTCGAGGCGGATCGAGCGCCACTGCAGGAGGGCGGCGACCGTGACGATGGCGCCGACGAGGATGCCGAGGACGCGCTGGGTGGCGATGACCAGCAGCCAGGTACCGACGGCGATCCCGGGGAGGCGGCCCAGGATGGCGATGACCAGATCGCGGACGTCGACGTGGCGCCACTCGCGCACCAGCGTGGTGACCGCCATCAGGCCTCGAGCTCGAGCGCCGCGGCGAGCCGGCGTAGGCCCTCGGCGATCGTGTCGGGGGAGTTGGTCACGTAGCTCAGCCGCATCGTCGAGCGGTCGGGGTCGGCGGCGTAGAAACTCCAGCCGGGCACGAACGCCACGCCCTCCTCGACCGCGCGCGGCAGTAGCGCGGCGGTGTCGGTGTCGTCGCCGAGGCGCACCCAGCAGAACATGCCGCCGTCGGGCCGGGTCACGGACGCCGTGGGCGGCAGCATGCGCAGCAACCCGGCGTGCATCGCGTCGCGTCGCTCCCGGTAGGGGACGACCACCTTCGCGATGTGGGCGTCGAGGTCGTAGTGGGTCAGGTAGTGCGCGACGGCGAGCTGGTTCAGGGCGGGGCTCTGCAGCGTGACCGCCGACTTGGCGATGCCGAGGATCTGCTTGAGGCGTCCCTCGATGCGCATCCACCCGATCCGGACGCCCGGGGCCATCACCTTCGACATGGAGTTCAGCAGGATCGTCTGGGACGCCATCCCCGGCAGCGCCGCGATCGGGGGCAGCGGCTCGCCCGAGAAGCGGAGCTGGCCGTAGGGGTCGTCCTCGACGAGGGCGACCCTCGTGCGGAGGAGGATGTCGGCGATGGACTCGCGCCGACGGCGTCCCATGGTCTTGCCCGAGGGGTTGGCGAAGTTGGGGATCAGGTAGACGAACTTGGGGTCGTGCTCGGCGATCGCGGCCTCGAGCGCGTCGGGGAGCATGCCCTCGGCGTCGGCCTCGACGCCGATCATGCGGGCGCCGTTCAGCATGAACGCCTGGACGGCGGCGAGGTAGGTGGGCTCCTCGACCAGGACGACGTCGCCGGGGGAGAGCAGCGCCTGGGCGGCGAGGTAGATGCCCTCCTGGGAGCCGGAGGTGACCTGGATCTCGTCGGCCGTCGTCGGCAGGTGCCGGGACACGATCTCGGCGGCAGCCTCGCGCAGCTCGGGCTCGCCCGGGGTGGATCCGTACTGCAGGGCGCGGCGCGCGTTGTGCGCCAGGACGTGCTCGAAGCTGGCCCGCACGTCGTCGTAGGCAAACAGGGCGCCGTCGGGGATCCCGCCGGCGAAGCTGATGATGTCCCCCCGGCTGAGCACGCTGAACAGGTCACCCACCGGGTCGGCGGGCTCTGCGCCGAACCGCGAGCTGATCGGGAACTGGAAGGTCATCCCTTCATCCTCCCACCGCGCTGGACCGCCGAGAGCCCGTGTTCAGGCCGCCGACAGCCTGCCCTCCGAGCGCCCTGGCGAAGCGGGAGGCACGACCAGAGCCTGTGCTCAGGCGGTCAGGACGCTGCGCAGGGTGGCCAGGGCGTCCACCCAGCGTCGGGTGGTGACGGGCCCACCTCGTCCGCCGAGGCCGAGGTGCGGCTCGAGTGAGCAGAACCCGTCCCAGTCGGAGGCGCGGAGCCAGTCCGCGAGTTCGGCCCACTGGCCGTCGCCCTCGCCGACCGGGGTGACGCGGCCGGTGGCGGCGCGGGCGTCCTTGGCGTGGAGGTAGGAGACGTCGTCGACCAGCTGCGGCCACGCGTGGTCGAACGGCCGGACGCCGCACTGCACGAAGTTGGCGGGGTCGAAGAGGAGGCGCAGCGTGTTGCCGCTGGCCGCGACGAGTTCCAGGCAGCGTTCGGGGGTGTCGCCGAAGATGCCCTTCTCGTTCTCGTGGAGGAGGGTGACGTCCTCGTCCTGGGCGACCGCGGCGAACAGCGACATCTGGTCGAGGACCCGGGCCCGGTCGGTGTCGGGCGTGGTGGTGAACCACGAGAACGTGCGCACGAACGGCGTGCCGAACCGGTGGGCGAACGCCGCGGCCCGCCGCAGCCCGTCGAGCTGGGGGCCGAGCGGCGCGTTGACCGGCTGCTTGCCCAGACCGGTGGCGATGCACGAGACCCGGACGCTGTGGTCGGCCAGCGCGTCCTGCGCTGCGGCGAGCGTGCGGGTGGACGCCTCGAGGATGGGGCGCGTGCCGATGCGGCGGAGCTCGATGTGGGTCAGCCCGGCCTGCGACGCCATGCGCACCTGGCCGGGGAAGCTGGTCAGCGCCTCGTCGGTGAATCCGGTGAGGGTGATCATGCGCTCGAGCCTATGCGCAGGCTGTCGGCGCTGGGAACGCAAGCTGTCGGCGCTGGGTCAGAGGCTCTCGAGCTCGGCGCGGACGGCGTCCAGCTCGTCCTGGCCGATGTAGCCCGCGGCCATGCCGAAGGCCTTCTCGGCGGGCATGCCCTTCATCAGGGCGACCATCGGCTGGCGGGTCAGGCCGGGGTAGCGCCGCTCGATGACGGCGACGGCCTCGGGGTCGTCGAGCAGTTGGCCCACCTTGGTGGTGGCGAAGTCGTAGCGACCCATGAAGAAGGCTCCTGACACTGGTTGGGGCGTCTCGGAACTTTACATCGTTGGCGATGAATCGGCAACGATGGATACGATGCGCCCATGAGAGCCGCCACCCTGCATCAACTCGGACGCCGCCTGTCCGGCCTCGCGGGCGACCTGACGCACGCGCACTCCGACAAGGCGACGACGCCGGGGGAACTGGCGATCCTCGACGACCTGCTGTTGCACGGTCGCAGCGCCGTGCGCGACATCACCGGGCGGACCGGGTTCGCGCAGTCGCACGTGTCGGCGTCCCTCGCGAAGCTCGTCGAGCGCGGCCAGGTGACGTGGGAGAAGAACCCCAAGGACGCCCGCTCGCGCTGGGCCGACCTGACCAAGGGTGAGCGGGCCGTGCTCGAGGCGGCCGCGGCCACGCTTGTCGAGGATGCGCTGTCGGAGCAGCTCGGTCGCGCCGACGCCGAGAAGCTGGTCAAGCTCCTCTCGCGGGCGGCCAAGCTGCTCGACGTGAAGAAGCCGTCAGCCCCGCGGCGCTGAGTCGCCGGGCGCGGGCGGTGCGGGGGGCGCGTCCCACGGGTTGACGCCGTAGGAGCCGCCGTACTGGCTCGGCGCGGTGACGCCGGCCTGCTCGCGGCTGCGGCTGAGGTACATCAGGCCGGTGAACAGGTACTGGTAGGGCACGTACAGCAGCAGCACGGCGTACAGGACGAGCAGCGCGAAGCCCATGCCGGTCAGCGCGGCCGCGGAGTTCTGCCCCTGCGACTGGGCCAGGGCGAAGGCCGCCCCCATCATCACGAAGTAGGGCACCAGGAACAGCGCCATGCCGATGAGGCCGAGCACGAGCTGGTAGCCGAACGTCTTCCAGAACGCACCCTTGGTGAGCTGGAACGACCGCTTGATCGAGGGGATCGCGTCGAGCCCCTCCTCGGCCATGGCCGGGATCGTGTAGACGATCTTGATCATGAACCAGATCGCGCCCACGTACACCGCGGTCAGGAACACGAACCCGAGCAGGATGCTGGCGCCGTTGGCGCTGCTGCTGTCGGAATCGGCGGCCATGCCGATCGGCACCATCACCGCGATGAGCGCCACGACCAGGACGATGCTCGCGGCGAAGGCGATCAGCATCAGGATGAAGACGCGGCCGAGCATGCCGCGCGTGCGCTCGGCGAGGTTGGCGCTGGTCGGGTTGGCCCGCCCGGTGGCCAGGTCGATGCCCCCGATCACCGTGCGACCCTGGTAGACGTACACCAGCAGCGAGATCGCCAGCATGGCGATGTAGAAGAGGATGCCCAGGCCGATGACGGCCGGGGTGGCCTGCTGCCCACCGCGCGGGTCGGCGAGCACCATCGCCGCGATGACGAGGCCGAAGACCAAGGTGGCGCCGAACATGATCAGGAACGGCATCAGCAGGAGCTTCAGGAAGAGCCCGAACCGGGCTTTGTAGACGCGCCACGCGCCGCCGACGATGTCGCCGAGGGTGAGTGGGCCGTGGGGGAGCAGGGCGTGGCCGCCAGCGGCCGGGACTGAGGGGGTGGTCCAAGTCATGGCACGACCCTAACGCTCCCCACCGACGGTTCGGGTGGGGAGCACTCCCCTCGGGACGCGGGCGCCCGGGCACGGCCCAGACGCCCAACCCGACTGGTCAGTCCTCCTGGCCCACCGGCTCGGGCCGGTCCACGCGCGTCGTGCCGTCGGGATCGGCCCCGTCGGCCGGCTCGCCGGTCTCGGCGGTCACGGCGACGGCTTGGGATGCGGGCGCTGCCGGCGCCACGGCCGGGACCCGCCCCGACCACACCAGGGCCTGGCCGGCGATGACCTTCTCGCCCGAGAACGCCAGCGTCGGCGACCCGGCCAGCGTGTAGCCCTCGCCGAGCGCGGCGCTCACCTCCTGGTCGAACGCGGCCGCGGGCTCGCCCGTGACCAGCCGGTAGGCGAGCTTGCCCGCGGGCAGGTCGCCGACGGCGGCCGTCGGGGCAGCAGAGACCGGACGCCGCGTGGCCGGCCCGGCGGGCGTCCGCTTGGGCCGTGGCGCGGGGGCCGCCTTCTTCTGGCCGGTGCCGACGTGCGGCTCCACCCCGTCGGTGTCGAGCAGCACGACCTCGCCGTGGCGCGGCACGACCGCGTTGAGGCCGAGGTCGGACTGGATGCGCGCGGCGAACGCCTTCGAGGCGTCCTCCTCGCCGTGGACGCAGAAGACCTCCTGCGGCTGCGGGTCGAGCTCGCGGAGCCAGTCGAGCAGGTCGGAGCAGTCGGCGTGCACCGAGAACTCTCGGTCGTGGTAGACCTCGGCCTTCACCGGGATGTACTTGCCGCGGATCTTGATCTGCGTCGCGCCCTCGGACAGCTGGCGCCCGCGCGTGCCGACGCCCTGGTAGCCGGTCAGGATCACGGCGTTCTTCGGGTCGGGCAGCATCTTCTCGAGGTGGTGCAGCACGCGGCCGCCGGTCGCCATGCCCGAGCTCGAGATGATGACGGCCGGGCCGTGGCCGCCATCCGCGGTGAGCTTCTTGGAGTCGTCGGCGGTCTCGACCGCGGTCAGGTCGGGGATCTTCACGAAGTCCTCGGGGTGGAGGTCGTCGCGCAGCTCGTCGGTCAGCGTCTGGTAGACCCGCAGGGCCCGGACGCCCATCGGCGAGTTCACGAACACCGGCACGTCGGGGATGCGGCCCTCGCGCTCCATGTCGGAGATCGTCTTGAGGATGATCTCGGTGCGGTCGATCGCGAACGCCGGGATCACCACCGAGCCGCCGCGCGCCATCGTGCGGCGGATCACGTCGGCGAAGCCCTCGTGGGGCAGGTTCGCGGGCTCGGGGTGCTCGCGGTCGCCGTAGGTCGACTCGATGAGCACGAACGGCGCCCCGCCGGGCACCTCGCGGGGCTTGAGCACCGGGTGGTCCTTGCGGCCCAGGTCGCCGGAGAAGAGGACCGACGCCGACGGCGTCCAGAGGTTGACCGAGGCGGAGCCGAGGATGTGGCCCGCGCGCGTGAGGTGGATGGTCACCAGCTCCTCGGGCTTGGCGGTGAAGCCCGGGCGCTCGTTGCCGGTGAGCTCGAAGTCGGTGTCGTACTCGAGGGTGACGAACTGGCCGAGCATGGCCTCCACGTCCTCGGTCGTGTAGAGCGGCAGCGCCGGGTCGTGCTTGGAGTAGCCCTGCTCGTTGGCGTCCTCCGCCTCCTGCTCCTGCAGGTGGGCCGAGTCGCGCAGCACGATCTCGGCGAGCTGGCGGGTGCCCTCGGTGCACCAGATGGGCCCGTCGAACCCGCCCTTGGTCAGGGCGGGGAGGTAGCCCACGTGATCCAGGTGCGCGTGGGTGAGCACGATGTCGGAGATCGACGCCGGGTCGACCGGGAACGGCTCCCAGTTCATCTCGCGCCACTTCTTCTCCCCCTGGAACATGCCCGAGTCGACCAGCACCCGCCGGTCGCCCACCTGGAGGAGGTACTTCGAGCCGGTGACCGTGCTCGCCGCACCGAGGAACGTCAAGGTCGTACGGGGTGCCTTCGCCATGACCTCACTCTGGCACGCCCCGACGACACTTATCGAGGGATCACGTCGAGGGCTCTACTTTGATGACGGTCTAAGTAGAGCCCTCGGCGCGGTCAGCCCGCACGGGAATCCAGCTCCTTCACCAGCTTGGGCGGGGCGGTCATGCGGAACGACTCGTCGATCAGGTCGAGCACCTCGTCCCAGCTCGGTTCCCAGGTGTCGAGGGCGATCGCCAGCCAGCCGAACGGGCCGACGTAGGCGGGCCAGGATCGGGTCGTCGTCGGCGAACATCTGCGGGTGGCTCATGCCTTCGCCTCCTGCTGCGCGACCCGGAACGTGACCAGGCGCTCGACGAGGTCGACGGGGATCGGCCGGTCCACGGGCAGCTGGATCGTCCCCTTGCTGAACGAGAACCCGCGCTCGGCCAGTTCTTCTCGCACTAACGCGACGCCGTCCGCGCCCGGGTGGAGCCCGACGTGGTGCTTGGCCGCCGCCACGTGGATGAGGTTGCCGTTCAGCTTCCACGTCGGCATCCCCCACGACAGCGCCTCGGTCGCGTCGGGGGCCAGCCGCGTGATGATCGCGCGGAGGGCGTCCATGTGCTCGCGGTGGGGGCCGGAGTACTCCGCGAGGTAGTCGTCGATGACGGTCATGGGTTGTAGGTTGCCCGCATGAGTGCCACCGACGCCACCACGCCGGCCATCGAGGCCGTCACCGCCCTCGGCCTCGACCACGAGGTCACCCGTCATGGGCGCGTGAACTCGCTCGAGGAGGCCGCCGCCGCCCGCGGGATCGAGCCGCGCGACCTGGTCAAGACGATCGTGGTCCGTCGGGCCGAGGAGGACTACGTGTTCGTGCTGGTGCCCGGCGACCGCGAGTTCAGCTGGCCCAAGCTGCGCGCCCTGCTCGGGGTGAGCCGGCTGTCGATGCCCGACGCCGCCACCGCCCGCCAGGTCACCGGCTACGAGCGCGGCACCATCACCCCGTTCGGGTCGACCCACGCATGGCCGGTGATCGCCGACGCCGCCGTCGTCGGCCGCCGGATCTCGATGGGCGGTGGGGCCCACGGGGTCGGCATCACCGTCGACGCCGACGCGGCGCTGGCCGCGCTCGGTGCCCAGGTCGCCGACGTCACGGAGTGACCGCGCGATCGACGTCAGCCTGCTCGGCGTCGTGCGCGGGTGCTCAGGAGGCCGTGGCGGGGGCGGGGGTGGCCGCCACCGGGCGCACCCGGTGGGCCAGGGCGAACACCGCGACGCCCGAGACGACGAGGATCCCGAGGCCCACGCGCAGGCTGGTCTGGTCGGCGATGAAGCCCACCAGCGGCGGGGCGGCGAGGAAGCCCATCCGCAGCAACCAGCTGGCGATCGCGACACCGGCGCCCTCGGGCAGGCCGGGGAGGCGTCCGGCCGCGGCGTAGGCGGCGGGCACGACGGTCGCGCAGCCGAAGCCGATCAGCGCGAACCCCGTCAGCACGACCGGCAGCACCGGGAAGCCCACGATGAGCACGCCACCCAGCGCGATGAGGACGCCGCCGGTCCGCATGACCGCCACCGAGCCCCAGCGGTCGGTGGCCGGGTCGCCGAGGAGGCGCCCGACGGTCTGCGCAGCGATCATCGCGACGAACGCGAGGCCCGCGACCCCGAAGGGGGTGTCGATGACCTGGACGAGGTAGAGGGCGCCCCAGTTCATGGCGGCCTCCTCGGGCAGGATGCCCACGATGGTGAGCAGGCCGAGCGGCAGCAGGAGCAGCCACATGGCGCGCGTGAGGCGCGTCGACTCGGGGCGCTCGGTGGACTCGGCCGCACGGCGCACGACGTGATCGGGCAGGCGGGCCATCAGCATGGCGATACCGGCCAGCACCACCCCGACCACGCAGGCGGCCAGCAGGTGCCAGCCCAGGGGCACGCGCTGGGTGGCCGCCAGCGAGCCGGACGCCCCACCGGCGAGGGCACCCAGGCTCCACAGGGCGTGGAGGGAGTTGATGATCGACTTGCCGTAGGAGTCCTCGACCAGGAGGCCGTGCACGTTCTGGGCGGTGTCGGTGACGGCGTCGGAGAAGCCCGAGACGGCCATCGCCGCCGCCACGAGGAACACGTGCGGCGCGAAGCCGATCGTGGTGACCGCCGCGGCGATGCCCACCGTGCCGAAGAAGGCGACCGGGCCGGCGCCGAAGCGGCGGATCAGGGGCGCCGGCAGCCAGGACGCGACCATCGAGCCCAGGGCCATCATCGCGACGACGACACCGAACTCGGTGTTGGACAGGTCGAAGGCCTGCTTCACCTCCGGGTAGCGGGGCAGCAGGTTCGCGACGAGGAAGCCGTTGGTGAAGAACATCAACGAGATCCCGGCCCGGGCGCGCACCGGGTGGAAGGTCGTGGGCACGGGGTTCAGGCTAGGACACTTCTCTCCGTGACGAAAACATCAACGATCAGCCCCGCTTCTGGATCGAGGCCCACTCGTCGCGCAGCCCCACCGTGCGGTGGAACAGGCCGGCGGTGTCGGGGTCCGCGGCGAAGTAGCCCAGGCGCTCGAACTGCACGACCTGGCCCGACTCGACGTCGGCGAGGGCCGCCTCGCCCCAGCCCGACAGCACCTCGCGGCTGGCGGGGTTGAGGTCGTCGAGGGCCTCACCGGTCGCCGCCCCGGGCACCTCGGTCGTGAACAGCCGCTCGTACAGCGCAACCTGCAGCGGGGTGGCGTGCGCGGCCGAGACCCAGTGCATCGTCGACTTCACCTTGCGGCCGTCGGGGGAGTTGCCGCCCCGCGACGCGGGGTCGTAGGTGGCGTTGACCTGGACGACCTCGCCCGCGTCGTCCTTGACGACGTCGGTCGCGGTGACGAAGAACGCGCCACGCAGGCGCACCTCGCGCCCGGGGGAGAGCCGGAAGAACTTCGGCGGGGGCACCTCGGCGAAGTCGTCGGACTCGATCCACAGCTCGCCGGAGAAGGCCACCTGACGCGTGCCGTCCTCGGGGTTCTCGGGGTTGTTGGCCACCTCGAAGTGCTCGACGACGGGTGCGCCCGCGGCGTCCGTCGGCCAGTTGGTGAGCACCAGCTTGAGGGGGCGCAGCACGGCCATACGGCGCTGGGCGGACAGGTTGAGGTCGCGGCGCACGAACGCCTCGAGCTCCTCGATCGCCTTGCGCGAGTTGGTCTTGGTGACGCCGGTGGCCTCGCAGAAGGCCACGATCGCCGAGGCCGGGTAGCCGCGGCGGCGCAGGCCGGACAGGGTGGGCATGCGCGGGTCATCCCAGCCGTCGACGACCCCCTCCTCGACCAGCGTGCGCAGGCGGCGCTTCGAGGTGACGGTGTGGGTCAGTTCCAGGCGGGCGAACTCGCGCTGCTTCGGCGCGGCACCCTCCAGCGGCAGCTGGGCCAGGAACCAGTCGTACAGGGGGCGGTGGCTCTCGAACTCGAGCGAGCACAGCGAGTGCGTGACGCCCTCGATCGCGTCGGACTGCCCGTGCGCCCAGTCGTAGGTCGGGTAGATGACCCACGCGTCGCCGGTGTTGTGGTGGTGGGCGTGCCGGATGCGGTACATCACCGGGTCGCGCAGCCACATGTCGTCGGACGCCATGTCGATCTTCGCGCGCAGCACGCGCTCGCCGTCCGCGAACTCGCCCGCGCGCATGCGGCGCAGCAGGTCGAGGTTCTCCTCCGGCGTGCGGTCGCGGTAGGGCGACTCGACCCCGGGGGTGCCGAAGCCGCCCTTCTGCGCCGAGATTGTCTCGGCGTCCTGGTCGTCGACGTACGCCTTGCCCTGCTCGACGAGATACTCGGCCCACGCGTACAGCTGCTCGAAGTAGTCGGAGGCGTGCACGGTGATGCCCGGGGTGTAGCCGAGCCACGCGATGTCGGACTTGATCTCCTCGACGTACTCCACGTCCTCGGACTCGGGGTTGGTGTCGTCCAGGCGCAGGTTGCACACGCCGTCGAAGTCCTCGGCGATGCCGAAGTCGGTGACGATCGCCTTCGCGTGGCCGATGTGCAGGTAGCCGTTCGGCTCGGGGGGGAACCGGGTCTGGACGCGCCCGCCGTAGGTCCCTGCCTCGTTGTCGCGACGAATCTGGTCGCGGATGAAGTCGGATCCCACAGGTGCTTCGGTCATGCGGGAGAGCCTATCGACTCAGCCGAGCTCCCCGATCTTCAGCCGCTCCAGCTGCGCGTTCGAGCGCGGGTTGCGGCTGTGCTGCAGCTCGAACTTGCCCGTCGCGTCGGTCCCGCACAGGTCCAGGATGCGCTGGCGTCCGCCGGGGTGCAGGTCGATCCACTGGGTCAGGTCGTAGACGCCCCCCTCGACCACAGCCCAGCACGAGTCGGCCGAGTTGTGCCGGGCCACCTCCTCCATCGTGATCGTGGACGCCGTGGGTGCGGCCTGGCCGGGGGTTGCGTTCGGGGTGGCGAGACGGGACGTCCACGTCGCCTGCGCGCCGGAGTGGCCGGTCAGCGCGACCAGGACGGCGACCGCGATCGACGCCGTGGCGACCAGCCCGCCGGTGGCCATCGCGCCGAAGCCGCTCGTGCCCGGTGGGGCCTGCTCCCGGCGGCGCTCGAGCCACCACCACACCCAGGCCAGCGCCGCGGTGACGAGGGCCACGACCAGCGTGGCGTTGCCGAACCGTTCGTGCGCCTCGGGACGGATGACGGTTTGGGCGAGGTCCTCCCCCGAGAGCTTCGCCACGCCGGCGGCGAGCGCGCCGATCGTGAGCGTCGCCACCGCCAGCGTGCCGAACCGGGCTCTGACAGGGGGCGACACCACGGCGGCGATCGTCGCGAGGGCGCCGACCGGCAGCGCCACGACCACGAGGTGGACGACCAACGGGTGCAGGGGCAGGCCGAGGATCGAGGTGTCCAGCGGGATCATGCCGCCAACTCTAGGCGCGCGGTCAGTCCGTGATGTCGATCGAACCCGTGCCGGTCACGGCCGTGATCCGGTGGGGTGAGGACGAGTCCTGGGCCACCTCGACGTCGGCCGACCCTGTGCCGGGGCGGGCGTCGACCGCATACGCACCCCGGGGCACGGCGATGTCGACCGAGCCTGTGCCCGTCTGGGCGGTGACGGCGCGGGGTTGGGCGCCCTCGATGTGGACGTCCACGGACCCGGTGGACGTCGCGGCGTTCACCTCGGTGGCGCCGCCGCGGACGTCGATGCTGCCGGTCGACGTGCGTCCGGTGACCTTCTCGAATGTGCCGTCGACTTCGATCGAACCCGTCTCGGCCTGCAGGTCGACGATGCCGAACCTGCCGTCCACCTCGAGGGACGCCGTCGTTGTACGCAGGGTGACGTCGGGGGTGCTGCCCTCCATCGACCGGGGGAGCACGATCGTGAGCTGTTCGCTCGAGAACCACCGCCAGCCGGGTTGGTCGGTGAGCTCGACGACGAGCTGCCCGTCCGTGACGCGGTAGCTCAGCCCACCCTCGGGGAGGTCACGCTCCACGAGGCGGGGGCGGTCGACGCCGTCGTAGCGGACGTGGACGTCCACGGCGTCGGTGGTCACGGCGACCGAGGTCACGGCGTCCAGCACCTCGGTGGTGCGCTCGCCCCGGGTTGCGGTGTTGAGGACGCCACCGGCGCCGCCCAGGGCGCCCCAACCCATCGCGACGCTACTGACGGCGACCACCCCGGCGGCGGCCCAGGCCGTGGTGACGATGGCGCGGTGGGTTGCGGTCCTGGGCACGAGATCGCTCATGGCGGGGTCCTTCGGTGGGGGCTGTCCGACCACCCAACCACACCGGACGCCGGGGTGGTGACGTCCGCGGCGATGATCGGGGTCGGGTCAGGGACACAACCGGTGCGAGACTGGCGGTCATGCTTGGTGGACTCGCGCTTATCCTGGCGTTGCAGCTGGTGGGTGAGGTGTTCGTGCGGGCGACGGGCCTGCCGATCCCCGGGCCCGTCATCGGCATGGTGCTGTTCTTCGTCTGGTTGCGGTGGCGCAAGCCGCGGGAAGGCAGCTCGACGGTGCACGCCGCCGACGTCCTGGTGCGCTACCTGCCGATCATGTTCGTGCCCACCACCGTCGGCGTCGTCGTGTACGGGCCGCAGATCGCCTCCCAGTGGGTGCCCGCGCTGGTCGCGTCCTTCGGCACGTGGCTGTTGACCTTTGTGCTCGTGGCCTGGGTGGCGGTCTGGCTGCGCCCGCGGCGTCCGAAGAGGGAGGCCGCGTGATGGAGAACCTGACCGCGACGTGGGAGTGGCTGTCGACCTCGCCGCTGCTCGCCCTGACCCTGACGGTGGGGCTGTACTGGGCCTCCGACAAGCTGTGGGAGAAGTCGGGGCGCAACCCGCTGCTCACGCCGCTGCTGGTCGCGTCGGCGCTCATCTGCGTGGTGCTGGTGGTGTTGCGCCTCGACTACGCGGCGTACGCGTCGGGGGCGGGGATCCTGACGTTCCTGCTCGGGCCGGCGACCGTGGCGTTGGCATTGCCACTGCACCGGCAGGCCTCGCACGTGAAGGAGGCCGCGCCCATGGTGCTCGGGGCCGTGCTGGTCGGCGCGTTCTTCTCGGTGCTGTCGGGCTACTGGGTGACGGTGCTGTTGGGCGGATCGGCCGAGCTGGCGGCGTCCATGGCCCCGAAGTCGTCGACCACACCCATCGCGATGGCGCTGGCCGAGCAGGTGGGCGGGTTGGCGCCGCTGGCGGTGCTGTTCGTGATGGTGGCGGGGCTGTCGGGGGCGGAGATCGGGCCGAAGGTCCTGGACCTGGTCGGCGTGCGCGACCCGCGGGCGCGGGGCCTGGCGATGGGCGTGGCCTCGCACGGGGTCGGCACGTCGCGGGCGTTCCAGGAGGGCCAGACCCAAGGCGCGTTCTCGGGGCTGGCGATGGGGCTGACCGGTCTCGCCGTGTCGGTGATCATCACCTGGTTGGTGCCGTAGGAAGGGGTCGGTCCGGCAGGATGGGCGCATGCGCACACCCCCCGAGCTGCCGCCCGCGATCGCTGCGTGGGTCGAGGCCGACCGTTCGTTGCAGCTGGACGCGTTGGAGGCCCAGCTGTCGCCCACCTGAGTGCTCCGGTCGCCGCTGACCGACGCCTTCGTCTTCATCGGACGCCGCGAGGTCGCCCAGGTCTTCGCCGCGGCCTTCGACCTGCTGCGCGACATCGAGATCGTGGCCGTGACCGGGTCGGGGCCCGACTGGGTGGTGCATGGGGCCAACACCTTGCGGGGTCGCAGCCTGGAGGAGATCCAGTGGCTGCGCCTGGGCGACGACGGGTTGATCGCGGAGGTGACGCTGTTCATCCGCCCGGCGCCGGCGGCGATCGGGTTGTTCGCGCGCATCGGGGCCCGTCTCGTGGCGCGCGGGGTGCTGCCGGCGCGGGCGGGGGCGGCGGCAGGGTCGCTGGCGCCGTTCGCGGCGTTGTTCGGCGCGATCGAGCGGTTCGTGATGCCGCGGCTGGGCCCGGGGTCGCGCTAGGGGTGGCTGTTGGGGGGTGTCCGTCAGATGAGGCCTGTCGGATGCCCGCCATGGCGTGCGTCTGGCAGGACACATTCGGCGACGCCAGCTGCCGCGGCAGGACTGCGCACGACATCCATGGGCGAACCCTCAGCCGAAGAGGTCCGCGCGCCCGAACATGAGGGCGGTCTGGCGAGCCGAGGGCGTCCCGGCGTCAGGGTCGGCGCCCGCCTCGACGAGCGCGCCGATGACCTCGTCGGCCTGCTTGAACACCGCGCCCGCCAGGGGTGACTGACCGCGCCCGTTGAGGGCGTTCGGGTCGGCTCCACGTTCGACGAGCGCCCGGACGACCGCGACCTGGTCGTGGTAGGCGCCCAGCATGAGCAGCGTGTTCCCGTCGGCGTCGGTCAGGTCGACGGGGGCGCCGGCGTCCACGTAGGCGGCCAAGCGGTCGGCGTCGCCGGCGCGGGCCAGGTCGAACAGCCAGTTGGCGAGCGCAACGGGGTCGGAGCCGTCGGGAACCTCAGTCATGCAGGCAGCCTAGACGGCCCCGACCCCGGGGTGATCAGCGCCCGCAGTGCGCCTGCACGAGGTTGAGCTTGTAGTAGCGACCGTTGTGGGTCACATCGCTCCACACGTTGATGCACTTGCCCGACGTGTTGTGCACCCGGACGGCACCGGCGTAGTAGCGGTAGGAGCCGGTGTCCTGGGCGTACGCGTAGTTGTTGGCGGGCACCTCGAGCTTCACGCGCATGGAGGTGGTCTTCCCGCTGTTGTTGATGAGCTTGACGCAGTTGGTGCCGCCCGAGGACGTGCTGTAGTAGACCTCGAGCTTGAAGGGAGCACCGCTGGGGTAGTTGTACGTGGTCTTGGCGCCCGAGCACGACGTACCGACGCTGGTGCCCACCGGAGAACGGTCGAAGGCGGCGTGGGCGTCGGTGACGGTCGGGGCGAGCAGGGCGAGGCCGCCGGCCGCGATCAGGGCGAACCGGGTGATGCGCATGCGAAGGGACATGTCTTCTCCTTGGGGGTGAGGGGGTGGCGGGGGTGCCAACCAAAATCCTACGGAAGGCCCCCGACCCGCGCAATGGGGAGCACTCCCCACCGGCATGCCATGCTGACGTCATGCGCCTGCCCACACCCCGCACGCCCGACCCGGCCGACGCCCCGCCGCTGCGGTGGGGCGTGCTCGCGCCCGGCGGCATCGCCGCGGCGATGGTCGAGGCCCTGCACCGGTTCACCCGCCAGCGCGTCGTGGCCGTGGGGTCGCGCTCACCCGAGCGGGCCCAGGCGTTCGCCGACCGGTTCGGCATCGACCGGGCCTATTGCTCGTACGAGGCGCTCGTCGATGATCCCGACGTCGACGCGATCTACGTCGCCTCCCCCCACTCGCACCACCGCGACCATGCGCTGCTGGCGATCGAGGCGGGCAAGCACGTGTTGGTCGAGAAGGCCTTCACCCGCAACGCCGCCGAGGCCCGCGAGGTCGTGGACGCCGCCCGCACCGCCGGCGTCGCCTGCGTCGAGGCGATGTGGACGCGGTTTCTGCCGTCGATGGATGTGGTGCGCCAGCTGCTGGCGTCGGGGGCGTTGGGCCAGGTCGAGACGGTGACCGCCGACCACGGGCAGTGGTTCGCGGTGGACCCGGCGTCACGGCTGTTCGCACCCGGTCTGGCGGGTGGGGCCTTGCTCGACCTCGGCATCTACCCGATCTCGTTCGCCTCGTTCGTCCTCGGTGCGCCGGGGTCGGTCGGGGCGCGGGGCACCCTCACCGAGACCGGGGTCGACCGGCAGGTCTCGGCGGTGTTCACGTACGACTCGGGGGCCCACGCGCTGGTCTCGACCACCCTTGCCGCCCGGACGCCCACCGTCGCCTTGGTCAGTGGTTCCGAGGCGCGGATCGAGCTGGGTGGGCCGTTCTACGTCCCGGGCGTGGTGCGCCTCGTGACGCGATCGGGGGAGGTGCATGAGTCCGAGCCGCCGGCGATCCAGGGGCACCTCGGGCTGTGCCACGAGGCAGCCCACCTCGCGCAGTTGGTAGCCGAGGGCGCGACTGAGTCGCCGCTGCTCCCGCTGGACGAGACGGTCGCGATCATGGAGACCCTCGATGAGATCCGGGCGCTGGTCGGCGTCCGGTACCCGGGGGAGTAGTCAGCGCAAGCGTGCGAGCAGGGCCTCGGGGCGCTTGCGGAAGGCCTCGATGTCCTCGGTGCCGGCGGTCAGTCCCTCGAGCACCGAGGTCAGCACCGCGTTGACCGGGGTCGGGACGCCCACGGCCGCGCCGTGGCGCACGACGGCCCCGTGGAGGTAGCCCACCTCGGAGCGGCGGCGTCCGGCGTGGAGGTCGATGTGCAGCGACGGCATCTTGTGGCCGCGTGACCCGCCCAGCAGGCGGGTGAAGATCGGGCGGGTGACCGGCTTGGGCAGGCGCTCGACGGCGAAGGCGAGGAGCCGCACCGGCGTCCCGGGCAGGTCGACCGGCGCGAAGCCCTGCGCGCGCATGACGGCCAGGCACTCGCGCAGCGAGGCGGTCTCGACCGCGTGCAGGCGCTTGTCGGCGAACACCTCGCCGACGGGCAGGTCGAGGATCGCCGAGACCGCCGACCCCTGCAGGTTGGTGAGCAGCTTCGACCACTTCATCGGGCCCGCGGCGTCGAAGGCCTGCGCGGAGAGGCCCGCAGCGTCCAGGGCCTCGACGAGGCGGCCCGCGAGCGGGTGGCCGAGCGCGATGCCGACGCCGCGGTGGGTCTCCTCGACGACGTGGCCGACGCCGGGCTTGGCGATGGCGGTGGTGACGGTGCCGGCGATCACGCGGTCGGCGCCGAGGCGGGCCGCGATCGTGGGCTCGTTGTCGACGCCGTTCTGCAGGGAGAGGATCGTCGGCACGGGGCGCCCGGTGGCGAGCAGCTGCTCGACCGCCTCGGCGGTGTCGAAGGACTTCAGGGCGAAGACGGCGACGTCCCAGGGGCCGGCGTCCAGGGCGGCGGCCGCGTCGGTGTACACGGTCACGTCGCGCACCACCTTCGTGCCGGACACCGCCTCCACCGTCAGCCCGTCGCGCGCGATCTGCTCGGCGGGGCCGGGCTGCTCGACGAACGCGACCTCGGTTCCCGAGGCTGCCAGCGACCCACCGATGTACGTGCCGATCGCGCCCGCGCCCAGGAAGAGGAACCTCACACGGACACCCTACTCACCACGGGCTCCGCCGCCCGGTCAGCCTCGGTGACGATCGCTGACGCCGTGGCCGCCCGCGCCGGGAAGTCGCGGGTGTAGCGCTCGAGCCAGGCCGCGGCGAAGCCCTCGGCGTCGGCTCGTGGGACCAGCGCCCACACCGAGCCGCCGAAGCCCGCGCCGAAGGCCGAGGCCGCAGCAGCCCCCAGCTGGCGGGCCGACGCCGCGAGGGCGACCGTCTCGGGAACCTGGTTGCCCAGCAGCGCCTCGGCGAGGAGCTGCGAGTCGGCCGAGACCGCGCCGAAGCCGGCCAGGTCGCCGCGCTCGAGGGCGTCGGCGGCGGCGGGCACGAAGAGCTCGGACTCCTGCACGAAGTGGTCCACGCGCGTGCGCAGCGCCTCGTCACCGACGGCGGCCATCAGCCGCGCCACGGCGTCGGGGGCCGAGCGCACGGCGGCGGCCAGCGAGCGGTCGGCGCGGCCGGTGGCCTCGTTCCAGCGGGCGAGCGAGGCGGCGATCGCGTAGGAGGCGCGGTTGTAGTCGGCCAGCGCGGCGCCGGTCTTCTCGGCGCTCACGCCGCTGACGGCGATGACGAAGACGTAGTCGTCGGGCAGGGGCACGTGCCGGTGGTGCGCGACCGGGTCGAACCCGAACTGGCCCAGCCGGCCGGGCAGGGAGCACAGCATGCCGGTGTGGTCCTCGGAGCCGCCGCGCGTGCCGACGCCGGCCTGCCCCTCCAGCGAGCGGAACGTCGAGCCGTTCTCGACCGACGCGAGGTAGGACGCCCAGGCCAGCCGGTCATCCCCGAGCTCGGACGCCCACAGCTCGCCGTCGCGGAGCCCGGCCAGGTCGGCCAGGGCCAGCGCCGAGGCGGCGACGAGTGCCGAGGAGGAGCTCATACCCGAGGCCAGCGGCAGGTCGGAGGAGAAGGTCAGCTCGGCGGCGGGGAGCTCGCCGAAGTTGGCGCGCAGGCGGTTCCAGGCGGTGGTGACGTAGCGGCCCCAGTGCCCGGGGGGCAGGCCGGGGTCGGTGTCCGGCACCAGCGCGAGGTGCCCGTCGAACGCGGCCGAGCGGGCGAGCAGGCCCACGCCCGCGGCGTCCCGGTTCGTGAGCGGGCGGGCGACCGCGGTGACGGCCTGGCTGGCGGCGCAGACGAGCACGTTCCCGCCGGCGTAGTCGGTGTGCTTGCCGAAGACCTCGATGCGGCCCGGCACGCGCCAGCTGGCGCGCGTCACGGCGGTGCGGAGCGGGTCGGCGGTCGGGGCACTCATAGGCGGACCTCGGAGTCGGCCAGCAGCGAGGCCACCGAAGCGACGTCGCCGCGCGAGGACAGGTCGAGCACGCCCTCGCTGGACGGGAGTACCGCGAACCGCTCGCCGTCGGAGACGAGGAGGCGCACGGCGTCCACGATCTCGAGCTCGCCGCGCGCGGACGGCATGATCTCGCGGCACGCGTCGAACACGGCCGGGGTGAACAGCCAGCAGTTCATGGAGACGAGGCGGTCCTCGCCGAGCGCGGCGAGCTGCTCGGGGGTCGGCTTCTCGACGATCTCGACGAGCGCGCCGGACTCGTCGGCGGTCAGGCTGGCGAAGGCGGTCATCCGGTCGGCGGGGATGTTCGAGTTCGCCACCAGCCCGGCCGGGGTGAAGCCGATCGTCGCCGAGCCGTCGGACGCCGCGAGCGCGGCCAGCGCCTCGGTCGGGTACAGGTTGTCGCCGTTGATCACGACCACCTGGTCGGCGCCGGCGAACCACTCGGCCGACGCGACGGCGTCGGCGGTGCCGTTCGGCTCGTCCTGCACCGCGTAGAAGATCTCGAGGCGCTCGAGGTCGAGGGAGTCGTAGTAGTCACGCACGCCCGTGTGCTCGGGGCCGATCACCAGGCACACCTCGGTGAGGCCCGCGTCGGCGAGGCGGCTCAGCGAGTGGTCCAGGAACGGGCGCCCGCCCAGCGGCATCATCGCCTTCGCCCCGGACGCCGCGGCCGCGGCCTGGTCGGGGGTGAGCGACGCGTCCGCGTCCTTCTTCATGCGCGAGCCCAGCCCGCGCGCCATCACGACGGCCTTGTTCGTTGCCATGGTTCAGCCCTCCAGGCCCAGGTGGTCGGCGATGGTGGCGGCGACGGCCTCGGCGTCCTCGAGGTGCTCCATCTCGGCGAAGACGCGCAGCACGGGCTCGGTGCCCGAGAAGCGGATCGTGGCCCAGCCGCCGTTGGTGAAGTAGATCTTGGCGCCGTCGTCCCATGTGACGCGGTCGACCGCCCAGCTGCCGTGGACCTCGGCGAAGTCGGGCAGGTCCTGGTGGACGAACACGCAGGCCTGCAGCTCTGCGCGGCGCTCGGGGGTGAAGGAGTAGGCGTTCTCGACCATCTCGAGCTTGCCGTAGCGGGACTCGATGTCGGCCCACAGCTCGGAGAGCTTCTTGCCGGAGGCGGCCACCATCTCGACCAGGAGCGAGCCGGGCGTAGATGCCGTCCTTGCCGGCGATGTGGCCCCGCACCGTGAGGCCGCCGGAGGACTCACCGCCGATCACGGCGTCCGTCTCGGCCATCTTGGCAGAGATCCACTTGAACCCGACCGGGACCTCGTGGCACTCCTCGCCGTGCGCGGCTGCGACGCGGTCGAGCAGGTGGGTGGTGGACATGTTACGGACGGCCGGGCCCGTCCAACCCTTGCCGGTGAGCAGGTACTCGTAGAGCAGCACGAGGATCTGGTTGGGGTGCAGGAACTGGCCGGTGTCGTCGATGATGCCCAGCCGGTCGGCGTCGCCGTCGGTGGCGATGCCGAGGTCGGCCTTGCGCTCGAGGCCGGTCTGGCGCAGGTGCTCGAGCGTTCCCTGGCTCGGGGAGGGCATCCGCCCGCCGAACAGGGTGTCGTGGCGGTCGTTGATGACGTCGACCTGGTAGCGGGCGGTGTGCAGGATCGTCTGCAGGCTGGTCTGGGCGACGCCGAACATCGGGTCGAGCACGATGTGGAGGTGCCGGTGTGGGCCATGAGTTCGTTGGTCACCTCGGCCTCGGCGTCGCGGCCGCCCTCGGTGAAGACCTTGATCCCGTTGTAGAGGGCCGGGTTGTGCGAGGCGGTCACGGCGATGCCGTAGGGGGTGTTCTTGTTGCGCACGGTCCACATGAACATGGGCGTGGGCGCGGGGCGTCCGATGAACGTGACCGGGACGCCGTTGCCCGCGAAGACCTCGCACGCCCACTGGGCGGCCTCCAGCGACAGGAAGCGGCGGTCGAAGCCGACCACCACGCCGCGCTCGGTGACGCCCTCGGCGGCCATGCGGTCGCAGAGGCCCTGGATGAGGAGGCGGACGTTGGCCTTGGTGAAGCCGTCACCGATGATGGCGCGCCAGCCGCCCGTTCCGAACTGGATCATGGGTTCAGGCTAGCCGCTCCCGCGCTATTTGGAAAGAGTCCCACCAAACTCTCGCCGGGAGGGTGCTGATCGGTAGGCTGCGCATGTTGCCCACCGCGTGCGTCCGAGGAGGTGACCGCGTGCGCCAGCCGTCGAGCGCCGACCCGTCGTCGGTCCGCCAGTGGAACGAGCGCGCCGTCATCACCGCCCTCCGCGACGCGGGGACCGTGCGGGTCGCCCAGGTGGCCGAGCAGGTCGGGCTGAGCACGGCATCCACGCGCGAGGTGCTGCGCGGGCTCGTCACCAAGCACTGGGTGGTGCCCGAGGCGCAGAGCAGCGGCAGCGTGGGGCGCCCGGCCAGCATGTTCCGGCTGGCGACGCCGCCCGTGGGGCTGCTCGGGCTCGACGTCGGCGGCCACCGCGTCCGCGGGGTGCTGGACGCCGGTTCGGGCTCCGTCGTGGTGCTCGGCGAGGTGTCGATCGAGCAGGGCGTTCCTGGTGTGGAGGCCACGCGGGCCGCGCTGGTGGAGTTGCTGGCGCCGGTCGACGTGAGCGGGGTCTGGATGACCGGGCTCGCCGTCTCGGGCGCGCTCGACCACTCCGACCGGCTCGACCGGTCGATCGCGATGGCCGACTTCGTGGGCCGGCGCCCGGCCGAGGTGCTCGGCTCGGTCTTGCCGGGTGCGGTGATGACGTTGCACGACACCAAGGCCGCGCTGTGGGCCGAGCGGGTCGAGGGCGCTGCCCTCGGCCGCCGCGACGTGCTCTACGTGCACCTCGGACGCCGCCCCTCGCTGGCGCTGCTGCTCGCCGGCCAGCTGTACCGCGGGGCCCACGGCTCGGCGGGGGAGCTGTCCCTGAACGAGCTGTTGCCGGCATCCGGTGGGTACGACTGGGTCGAGGCCGGCGGCGACGCCGACGCCCAGGGCCGCGCGCTGGTCGCCGCGGTCGCGGGGGACCCGGTCGCCGTGGCCGGGGCGCAGCGGTTCGTGCTCGACATCGTGCCGCAGGTCGCGTTCGCGGCCGGTCTGGTAGACCCCGAACTGCTGGTGCTCGGTGGGGCGCTGGGTCCCGTGATCCGGCCCGTGCTGGACGAGGTCCGCGACGAGCTGGACCGCCGCCTGCAGACCCCGCCCGACGTGGCTGTGGGCGAGCTCGACGAGTACGTCACCGCGCGGGGCGCGGTCCACCTGGCCCGGGAGCGCCTCTGGAAGACGCTGCTCGACTCCGAGGGCCCCCTCCCACCCCTGGAGCGGGCGGCCCTGCTGGCCTGAGCGCCGCGGCGAAGCGGGAGGCACGACCAGGGCTTGGGTTTTCTGCGCCGAGGGCTTGAGTTTCGTGTACCGAGAGCCCGTGTTCAGCCTCCCGCTTCGCCGCGGCGGTTACTTCACCGCGCCGGCGGTGAGGCCACCGATGAGGCGCTTCTCGATGAAGCCGAACAGCACGATCACGGGGACGACGGTGGCGCTGGGTCGGCAACTCGGTGTTCTACTCGCTGGTCGCCGGGGTGGTCGGCACCCTGGTGTCGGTCGCGGCGGGGTACGGCCTGAGCAAGTTCCGGACGCCGGGTGGCGTCGTCGTGCAGGGCATGGTCCTGGCGGGGCTGCTGTTCCCGGTGGCGCTGATGACGGTGCCGCTGTACCAGATGTTCCACTCGATGGGGCTGGTCAACACCCCGTGGGCGGTCATCATCCCGTCGTGCGTGTCGCCGTTCGGCGTGTTCCTCGGCCGCATCTACGTCGAGGCCTCGGTGCCCGACGAACTGCTCGAGGCCGCCCGGCTCGACGGGGCGTCCGAGCTGCGGGTGTTCTTCCTGATCGTGCTGCGCCTGCTGGCGCCGGCGATGGTGACGATCTTCCTGTTCATCTTCGTCGCGCCCTGGAACAACTTCCTGCTGCCGCTGATGATGGTCACCTCGACCGAGCTCAAGCCGGTCACGGTCGGCCTGTACGGGATGATGAGCTACTTCAACCCCGAGTACGGCGCCGTGCTGCAGGGCGCGCTGCTCGGCGTGCTGCCGCTGATCGTGCTGTTCATCACGCTGCAGCGCTACTGGCAGGCCGGCCTGACCTCCGGCGCGGTCAAGTAGGAGTGTCGGGCCCATCGCCTAGGGTGAGGGACATGCCAGCGAGCCCGTCCCGACCCCAGCCGTACCGGGTCTGGTGGCTCGTCTTCGCGGTGATCCTTGCCGTGCTGGCCATGCTGTGGGGGTGGATGGCGCAGCGCGCGCCCGAGGAGTACGCGCCGGCCCCGGCCGCGAAGTCCCCGTCGCCCAGCCCGACGCCCGAGATCCCCGAGATCGCGCGGCAGGAGGTCTGGACGTCCAACACGGTGGCGTCGGGCGCCTACCTGACCAACACGATCACGCTCGAGCCGGGCATCACCGCGCCCACCGTCGTGCCGTACGTGGTGAACGTGGAGGACACCACCGAGCTCGACCCCGACGAGGTCGCCCGCGAGGTGCAGGCCACCTTCGACGACGAGCGCGGCTGGGCCGGCTACGGCAAGCGCACGTTCCAGTTGGTCGCCGACGTCGACGCCGCCGAGCTGGTGATCTACGTGACCTCGCCCGACACCACCGACGAGCTGTGCGCCCCGCTGGAGACCGGCGGCAAGTGGAACTGCCGCAACGGCAAGAACGTCGTGCTGAACTCCGACCGGTGGAAGTACATGACGCCCACCTACGACGACCTCGGCACGTACCGGGCTTACCTCGTCAACCACGAGGTCGGGCACTTCCTGGGCCAGGGGCACGTCGCCTGCCCGAAGGCGGGGGCAACGGCGCCGGTCATGATGCAGCAGAGCATCGACCTCGGCGGGTGCGTGCCCAACGCCTGGCCGCGCGACGCCGACTGAGCCCGCGGCGTCCGGTCAGCGGCCGAGGGCCCGCAGGGCCAGCATGACGATGTCGGCCAGCGGCTGGTCGGCCAGGGCGGCCATGGGCACCCAGCGCGCGAAGTCGGTCGTGCCCTCCTCCTCGAGGGTGCCGAGCTCGCCGCCGGTGATGGTCGCCGCGAACAGGAACCGCTGGGCGCGGATGGGCGCGCGGTCCGGCCGGGCGGGCCAGGTGAGGTGGTCCTCGGCCAGGAGCGGGCCGAGCTCGACGGTGTAGCCGGTCTCCTCCAGCACCTCGCGGACGACGCCCGCCGACAGGGGCTCGTCGAACTCGATGCCACCGCCGGGCAGGCTCCAGCCCGGGTCGGCCTTGCCCTGCTCGCCGTTGTACCAGGCCAGCAGGATGCGGTCGCCGTCGGTGATCACGCCGTAGCCGGCGATCCGGACGTGGTACTCGGTGAAGTGCACGCAGGCGACAGTAGCGCCCGCTCGGCTAGCCTCGGGGCGTGATCACGCTGCTGTCCCCGGCGAAGTCGCTGGACTACGAGACCAAGCCCGCCACTCGCAAGCACACCGAGCCGCGCCTGCTCGCGCAGAGCTCGGAACTCATCGACGTGCTGCGCGAGCTGCCGGCGTCCGAGATCGCGTCGCTCATGCACATCTCCGACGACCTCGCCGCGCTCAACGCCCAGCGCTACGCCGACTTCGCGCCGCCGTTCACGACGAAGAACGCCAAGCAGGCGGTGCTCGCGTTCGACGGCGACGTCTACCAGGGCCTGGACGCCCCGGCCTTCGGTGAGCGGGACTTCACCGAGGCGCAGAAGACCGTCCGGATCCTGTCGGGGCTCTACGGCGTGCTGCGCCCGCTCGACCTGATGCAGCCCTACCGGCTGGAGATGGGGACGCGGCTGAGGACGGGGCGCGGGGCGTCGCTGTACGCGTGGTGGGGTGACCGGATCTCGGAGGTGCTGCGGGACGACCTGGCCGAGTCGCCCGGCGCCGACGTGGTGGTCAACCTGGCCTCGGACGAGTACTTCAAGGCGGTGCGGCCCGAGGTGCTCGGGGCTCGCATCGTCGCCCCCCGGTTCGAGGACACCGACGCGCGGGGCACCCGCAAGATCGTCTCTTTCTACGCCAAGCGGGCCCGCGGCACGATGGCGGGCTGGCTGGTGCGCAACCGCGTGCGGACGGCGTCGGCGCTGACCGGGTTCGACGCGGACGGGTACCGCTACGACAAGGCGGCCTCCACGCCCGACGTGCCGGTGTTCGTGCGGTCGTTCGAGGACAGGCCGGTGCCGGCGGGGGCCTGATGGCTGGTCGCGGGTGGTGCGGGGTCAGGTGGCCGGGACCGGCGGCGGCGCGTTGACGATGCCGCCGTTCGGCAGGTCGAACCACTCGATGTCGCGCGCGCCGTGGCCGCGCAGCAGCGACATGCCGATCTGGATCACGTGGCCGTGGGTGACCAGCACCACCGGCCCGGGGTGGGCGGCCTCGATGCGCACGAAGGTGTCGAGCACGCGGGCGTAGACGTCGGCGACCGACTCGCCGCCGCCCCAGCGCACCTCGTTGATGTGCTCGCGGCCGGGGCTGGACGCGGTCAGGTCGCCGAACAGCTCGCCCTGCATCGATCCGAAGTGCTGCTCGCGCAGGCCCGGCTCGACGAAGAGGGGCAGGTCGAGCACGCCGGCGATGATCCGGGCGGTGGCGTGGGCGCGCTGCAGGTCGGAGGTGATGACGGCGGTGAGGTCGCGGCGTCCGGCCAGGCGGACGGCAGCACCCTCGGCCTGGGTGTACCCCAGCGTGGTGAGGGGGCTGTCGAGCTGGCCCACGACGCGCCCCTGGGCGTTCGCCACGCACTGCCCGTGGCGGACGAAGGTGAAGCGGGGGCTGCTGCTCACGGCCCCCAACATAGACCGCGGGCAGGCTCGGTAGGGTGCGGATCGTGGAACGGATCCTGGTCACCGGCGGTGTGCGCTGTGGTAAGTCGCGCTGGGCCGAGCAGACGATGCTCGAGCTCGGCACGTCGGTGACCTACGTCACGCCCGGCTACCCCGCCGAGCCCGACGTCGACCCCGAGTGGGCGGCCCGCGTGGCCGCGCACCGGCTGGCGCGGCCGGCGTCGTGGGCGACGGTCGAGACCGTGGACGTGGCTGCCGCGGTGCGAGCCGAGCCCGGGCCCGTGCTCGTCGACTGCGTCGGCACGTGGCTGACCCGCCAGCTGGACGCCGTGGGCTGGGACACCCCCCGCCCGGTCGTGACGTCCGAGCTCGAGCGCCGGATCGCCGACCTGGCCTTGGCCGTGGCAGAACACCCCGGGCCGATCGTGCTGGTCACCAACGAGGTGGGCTGGGGCGTGGTGTCCGAGCACGCGTCGGGGCGGCTGTTCGCCGACCTGCTCGGCCGGGCCAACCAGGCGCTCGGGGCGGTCTGCGACGACGTCGTGCTGCTGGTGGCGGGGCGGGCGCTGCACCTGTAGGGGCGCGCTCGCGCTCAGCGGATCGCGAGGCCCAGCAGCAGGCCCAGCGTCATCAGCTCGACCATCGCGCCGAGGACGTCGCCGGTGATGCCGCCCAGCTTGCGGACCGCGGCGTACAGGGTGGCCGTGGTCAGGGCGAGCCCGATCACCATGCCCCACACCCAGGCGTGCCGGGGCACGTCGGCGCCCAGCTGGCTCGCGAGCGCGTCGGTGAGCACCATGCCGACCAGCACCAGCCCGATGTGCAGCGCCGTGACCAGCCACGACGGCACCGAACCGGCGACCGCCGCGCCGAGGCCCTCCGGGCGCGCCGAGGGGATGACCGTGGAACAGGCCGAGGCGAGCGCGAGGCGTCCGGTGGCGAGGGCGAGGGCCGCCAGGACCCAGCCCCACGGGCGGGCCAGCAGGTCGCCGAGGAGCGCGGCCTGGAGGCCCAGCACGAGGACGAGCGCGGTGGTGCCCATGGGCCCGACGTCGCCGCGCCGCATGATCTCCAGGGCCCGGTCGGCCGGACGCCCCGAGCCCAACCCGTCGGCGGTGTCGGCCAGCCCGTCGGCGTGGATGGCGCGGGTGGCGAGCTGGATGATCCCGACGGTGACGAGGCCGGCGGCCAGGGGCGGGACGCCGACCAGCGTCAGTCCCCAGCCCACGGCGGCGGCCGCGGCCATGACCGGCAGGACGACCAGCCAACCCAGGCTCATCGCCACGCGGGCGACCGACCGGTCGACACGGCGGGGGGCCGGACCGGGGAGGGCGGTGAGGGTCCCCCAGGCGAGGCGGAGCCCGTCGGCGAAGGCGCTCACAGGTCGGCGAGCAGCGTGACCTCGCGGAGCGCGGCCACGGCGGCCTTCAGCACGCCCACGGACAGCACGGCGCCCGACCCCTCGCCCAGGCGCATCTGCAGGTCGAGGATGGGGGTCAGGCAGAGGTGGGTCTGGGCGAGCTCGCAGCCGGGTTCGGTGGAGCGGTGGCCCGCGACCATCCACGCCCGGGAGCCGGGGTAGAGCTCGTCGGCCAGCAGTGCCTCGACGCTGGCGATCAGGCCGTCGACGACGACCGGGACTCCCCGGCGGACGGCCCCGCTGATGAAGCCGACCGCGGCGGCGATGTCGGCAGAGCCGAGGGCGGCCAAGCGCTGGCGCGGGTCGCGCGCGCGGTCGCCGATGCGGTCGAGGGCCTGGTCGATCACGGCGACCTTGCCGGCGAGCTTCTTGTCGTCGATGCCGGTGCCGCGGCCGGCGACGTCGGCGCCGCGCAGGTCGAGGCTCGCGGCGAGCAGGGCGGCCGACGGGGTGGTGTTGCCGATGCCCAGGTCGCCGGCGATGAGCAGCTGGGCGCCCTCGGCGATGGCCTCGGCGGCGATGGTGTCCCCGGCGTCCATGGCGGCGTCGAGCTGTTCGGGGGTGAGGGCGTCCTGCTCGTGGATGGCCCGGGCGGGGCCGACGTGGAAGCGGCGCACCTCGGCGGGCACGCCCTCCAGCGACCGGACGCCCAGGTCGTAGACCGCCACGCTGGCGCCGACCGCGCGGGCGAGCGCGTTCACCCCCGCGCCGCCGGCCAGGATGCCGTGCACCATCGCCAGGGTCACCTCGGCCGGGTACGCCGAGACGCCCGACGCCGCCACCTCGTGGTCGCCCGCGAACACGACCACGCGCACGTCGGCCAGCGGCCGCGGCGGGCACACCCCTTGGCACGCAGCCACCCACGCGGCCAGCTCCTCGAGGCGACCCAGCGCCCCGGTCGGCTTGGCCTGCGCGTCGCTGAGCGAGCGTGCTGCGGCGAGGACGGACGGGTCGGGAGGGGCGATCGGAGTCACCCGGCCATCCTCGCACGTCCGCTCGGTGCGATGATGGCCCGCATGACCCTGTGGCTCCCGCGCGGCTTCGACGCCGAAACGGAGATCGAGGTCCGCCGTTCGCGATTCATCACGCGCCTGGCCCGCGTCGACGACGAAGAGGCCGCCCGCGCCGTCATCGCCGCCGTTCTCGCCGCCTACCCCGACGCGCGCCACCACTGCCTGGCGTTCATCGTCGACGTGCCGGACGCCCAACCCGTCGAGCGCTCCTCCGACGACGGCGAGCCCGCCGGGACCGCCGGCATGCCCATGCTCGAGGTGCTCCGCGGCTCGGGAGTGTCGAACGTTGTCGCCGTCGTCACCCGCTACTTCGGGGGCGTGCTGCTCGGCACGGGCGGGCTCGTCCGGGCCTACTCCGACGCGGTCGCCCAAGCCCTCGACGGGACGCCGCGGGTGCGGCCGGTCGTCCGGCAGCTCGTCGGGCTGGAGGTCGGGGCGTCCGAGGCCGGCCGGGTGCAGGGCGCGCTGATGAACCGCGGGGTCGACGTGGTGGACGCCGAGTGGGGCGCGTCCGTGCTGCTCACCCTGGCCGTCGACGACCCGGAGGCCGCGCTGCCGCTGGTGCGCGAGGTGGCGCAGGCCGACGTCGAGCTCGTGCCGCTGGGGGAGCAGGTGGTGGAGCTCCCGACCTGATGCAGCCGTGCATCAGGGTGGGCAGGGCGTGTCACCGGGCCGGGTGCCAGGCCGCGAGCGAGGCGTCCAGCACTGTGTCGGACGCCGCGAGCGCGGCCTCGTTGCCCGCGCGGTTCCCGCCCATCGCGAACCCGCCGGCCCAGCCGTCGTGCGCGCCGAACAGGTGGCCGGCCCCGGGGTAGGTGTGCGCCTCGGTGCGGCCGGGGGCCTGCGCGCCCCAGTGCCGCGCGGCGTCGGCGGAGGGCCACATGGCGTCGTCCTCGCCGGCGAAGGCCAGCAGGTGGCCCGAGAGCTTGAACGGGATGGCCGCGCGCTCGGCGTCCGGGTCGTTGGCCAGCGCGCTGGCGTACTGCTCGTACAGGCGGACGGGGGTGTTCAGCAGCATCGCCGCGAACATGGCCGTGACCGACTGCGGGTCTGCGTGGCGGAACGAGACGTAGGGGGCCGGCTCGCCGGCCCACGTCCAGGACGACTTCTCGGTGGCGAAGTCCAGTCCCTGCCACGTGTGGGTCGTGGGCGCGTAGACGACGAGGTTGTCGATGTCGGGGTAGCGGGCCTGCAGGGCGAGGGCGAGCTCGGCGCCCTTGGACGTGCCGATCACGGTGAGGGGGCCGGGGGCGTGCTCGGCGCGCCAGCGGAGCGCGTCCTCGAACGCCTCGAGGGGCACCTCGGCGAGGATTGGTTGCTGCCCCGGCTGCCCGAAGAAGAACAGGCTGAGCACGTGGTAGCCCTGCCCCGCGATGCGGGCGGCGCGGGCGAAGTCGGGCCCGCCGTCGGACCCTCCCCAGATCACGACGAGCCCGTCATGGCTGGGGGTGTCGGGGCTGAGGTGGAAGCCCTGCAGACGGTCCAGGTCGACGCGCTCGACGGTCGCGCCGGGCACGGTCGTGGGATAGGACGCCGGGTCGAGGTTGACCGCGAGCGCGGGCGGTTCTGGGTACCGGAACCCGTTCACGAGCCGCACGGCCAGCAGGAGCAGGGCCAGGGCGAGGAGGACTCCGAGGATGGCGAGCAGGACCTTGCCGAGCTTCTTCATGGGGCCTCCCGGGGTTGGCTCCACGGTAGGCCACCGGGGGAGGTGTTGTCCGGTTGTTGTCCGTCTCGGGGGCGCGTGGAAATTGTCGGTGGGTGCGAATAGCTTGGGTGCATGGAAGACCACCCCCAGGTCGGAGCCACCTTGGCGACCCTCGCGGCCGCCGAGGAACTCGTGCTCGGGCTCGACCACGACGAGCGACGGCTTGCCAGGCCGGCCGACCGGCTGGCGGTGGTGGACGCCTGCGTGCGGCTCGCCGCGGTGGTCGAGAGCCTGCTGGTGGAGGTGGTCGGCGAGGCGGAGCGCGCGGATGCCGCGCGGATCGCGGTGGGCTGCGGGTTGCGCGCGTGGCTGGCCGACCGGCACCGGCTCAACCCGCGGCACGCGGGGGCGCTGATCAAGCGGGCCGAGGCGTTGCGGTCGCTCTCGACGGTGCGGGCGGCGGCGCTGGCGGGGGAGGTCGCGCCGGCCCAGGCGCAGGCGATCGCGAGCGTGCTGAAGGAGTTGCCGGAGGAGCTCGCGGGTGCCGAGCGCGAGCAGGCCGAGGCCGAGATGGTCGCGTTCGCGGGCGAGTTCGACCCCAGCGGGCTGTCGCAGTTGTCGAAGCACCTGCTGGGGGTGGTCGCACCCGAGAAGGCCGAGGCGCTCGAGGAGGCCCGGCTGGCGGCGCAGGAGAAGCGGTGTCGGCGGGAGCGGCGGGTCACCTTCACCCGCGACGGGGTCGGGGGCGTCCGAGTGAACGCCTACCTGCCGGTGGGCGAGGCGGAGATCCTGATCTCCCAACTCGACGCCCGGGTCAACGCCGTCCTGCACGCCCAGCGGGCCGCCTTGGACCGGGGTGATTCCCTCGTGGCCGTGCGCACCGCGGCCCAGTTGCGGGCCGACGCCCTGCTCGAGCTGGGCTGGTTCGCCGCGTCACAGGGCTGGGCGCCCGGGGCAGACGGGGACCGTCCGCGCGTGCTTGTGCTCCTGTACTACGACCACCTGCGGGCCCTGGCCGAGCAGCACGGCCTGCTCGCCAGTGGTGAGGGCATCGCGCCGGGCGACCTGCGGCGCCTCCTGGTCGAGGCGGACGTCCTGCCGGTGGTGCTGGGCGGGCCGTCCGAGGTGCTCGACCTGGGCCGCGGCAACCGCTACGCCGACGCGCTCCAGAGGGTGGCGCTGGCGCTGCGCGACGGCGGGTGCGTGTTCCCGGGCTGCGACATGCCGCCCGGCTGGTGCCACGCCCACCACACGAGGGGCTGGCGCGACGGCGGTGGAACGAACCTCGGCGAGCTCGCGTTGTACTGCCGCCACCACCACCCGATTGTCGAGCCACGCCGCGGCGACCCTCCCTGGCGGTGGCGGCACCAGATGGGCGCCGACGGCGTCCCCGAGGTGGTGCCCCCGAGGCACGTCGACCCCACGCCGACCCCGCGGCGTCACCAGCGGTTCCGCAACCCGAGGCTGCGGCAGTGAGGGCCTGCCGCAGGGCAGGTGTGGCCGGGGCGGCGAGTGATCAGGCCTCGCCGTCGGTGCCTGCTCCGGACGTATCGGTTGTGCCCTCGTAGAGGCCGATGTCGTTGCCGTCGGGGTCGGTGAAGGCGGCGAACCAGCTGGTGTCGCTGATCGGCGTCTTCGGCAGGGTGACCGTGGCGCCCCGCGACCGGGCCTTGGCCAGGACGTCGTCGATCGAGTCGACCTCGACGTAGGACCGGGGCTGGGCGAACCCCTCGTCCCGCGGGGCGAGACCGCCGCCGCTAATGCCGTTGGGGGCCATCCACATGGGGTAGTCCTCGAAGCCGGGCAGTGCGCGGATGTTCCAGCCGAAGAGGTCGGAGTAGAACTCCTGCGCCTTCCCGAGGTCACTCACGGGAATGTCGATGTGCGTGATGTCACCGTGTGCCATGCCCGACGCTAACCCGCGCCTCGCATGGTTGGGAAGGGGGTGCCGCCTGAACGTTGGGTGAACGACGCGGGCTCGCACCCGGGGCCTGCCGAGCCGTTCGGACGCCCCGAGGCGACTGGTGCGACAGCTCAGTGGGCGAACGCGGCGGGGGAGTCGTCGGCGTCGGCGTCCTCGTCCTCGGGTGGGCGACGGAGGAAGAACCCGGCGACGACGGCGGCGGTCCAGACCGCGCCCGCGCCGAGGAACGCCCAGTGCGCGCCTTCGAGCATCGCGCGCGCCTCGGACGCCCCCGCGGCCGCGGCTGCCTCCGACTGCATCGCGAACACCGTGACGAACAGGGCGGTCCCCGCGGCGCCGGCGACCTGCTGGATGGTGCCGATCAGCGCCGACCCGTGCGAGTACAACCGCTTGGGCAGCGAGCCGAGGGCCACGGTGAACAGCGGCGTGAAGATGAACGCGAACGAGGTGCTCATCAGCATGTGCCCGACGGTGACCAGCCACCACGGTGTCGAGGGGGTGAGGAACGAGAAGGCGACGAACACGCCGAGCACCACGAAGCTGGCGGGGACGACGAGCGCGCGCGGGCCGAGGCGGTCGTAGAGGCGGCCGACGAGCGGGCCCATGACGCCCATGGCCACGCCGCCGGGCAGCATCATCAGGCCGACCTGGATGGGCTCGAGCCCGTACACCCGCTGCAGCAGCAGGGGCAGCATGATGATCGTCCCGAACAGGGCCATCATGCCGATGGCCATCATCATCAGGGCCACGGTGAACGTGCCGAAGGTGAAGGTGCGCAGGTCGAGGAACGCCCGGTCGCGTGACTGCAGTACGAACTGGCGGGCGGCGAAGCCGATGAGGCCGGCGATGCCGACGCCGATGGCGAGCATGGGCTCCCAGAACGGGACGGTGGAGTCGCCGATGAGTGACAACCCGTAGATGAGGGGGCCGAAGGCGAGCACGGTGAGGGGCACCGACACGATGTCCAGCGGGATGGGGCGCGGCTCGTTGGCGTTGCGCAGCTTGGCGCGCCCCAGCGCCAGGATCGCCAGCGCGATCGGCAGGACGAACGCGAAGATGTAGCGCCACGAGCCCAGTTGGAGCAGCAGGCCCGACAGGGTGGGTCCGGTCGCCGGGGCGACCGCGATGACCATCGAGATGTTGCCCATCATCTGGCCGCGGCCGTGAGGCGGCACGAGCTGCATGATCGTCGTCATCAGCAGCGGCATCATGACGGCGGTGCCGGAGGCCTGCACGACGCGTCCGGCCAGCAGCAGCGCGAAGGTGGGCCCGACGGCTGCGATCGCCGTGCCGAGGCTGAACAGGACCATGGCGAGCGTGAACACGGTGCGGGTGTGCAGCCGCTCCAGCAGCCAGCCGGTCACGGGGATGACGATCGCCATCGTCAGCATGAACGCCGTGGTCAGCCACTGCGCGGCGCGCTCGGTGACCCCGAAGTCGCCCATGATGCTGGCGAGCGCGACGTTCATCGTGGTCTCGTTGAGGATCACCACGAAGGCGGCCACGAGCAGGATGATGATGATCGAGCGGTGCCCCGTCGGGGCGTTGCCGGACGCCGCGGGCTCGGGCCTGGCGGGTGCGGTCACGGGTGTCTCCTCGGCGCTCGTGCGGGGCATCGTGGGTCGACGTTGACCGGCGAAATGGAACTGGGGGGCGATCCAGCGTAAGGCGCGGCGGGCCCGCGGCCCAAATGCACTCCGGACGCCGGCCCACGGCTCGGCCGCTTGTCGGGGCGGGCCGCTAGCCTGCGGTCATGGAGGAGACCACCCCCGACCTGTCCGGATTCCTGCGCAACTTCCGTGCCGTCGCCGAGGCGGCCGAGCACGCGGTGGGCGAGACCGACGGCGTCCGGTTCGCCACCGTCGTGGCCGAGCACCTGGGCGGGCCGATCGGCGACATGGCGATCGTGGGGGAGGAGGTCCCCAACCACCGCTACGCGGACTGGGACACCGCCCTCGGCCTGCTCGCCGCCGCCGATCCCGACGGCCGCGAGGTCGGCGTCTCGGGCGGGGAGATGCGCTTCCACCACTCGCTGAGCGACTTCGTGGGGGCCGCGTTCGTCCGGTTCGGCGTGGGCCAGGTCGACTACGTGAGCCTGCCGGTCGGCCACGACGAGCGCCGCCGCGCGATCGGGTTCGGCGTCCGGCTGTTCCGCTACAAGGGGGAGCCGGTCGGCGTCCTCCAGCGGCAGGCGAACCGGCGCTTCGGCCAGGAGTACGGCAGCGTCGAGGTGATCTGCGCCGACCGCGACCTCGCGACCGCGCTCGTGGAGGAGGCGCGGGGCCTCGCCACCGAGCACTCGGTGCTGCGCGGCCAGGTGGTCACCTTCGACGAGACGGGGTACGGCGACGAGTCCGGCGGCATGAGCTTCCTCGCCCGGCCCGAGGTGACGGCCGACCAGGTGATCCTGCCCGCGGACTCCCTGGCCCGGATCGTCCAGCACGTGACCGGCATCGCCGAGCACGCCGCCCTGCTGCGCCGCCACGGCCAGCACCTCAAGCGCGGCCTGCTGCTGTACGGGCCGCCCGGCACGGGCAAGACCCACACCGTGCGCCACGTCATCCACCGCAGCCCGGGGCACACGGTGATCGTGCTGGCCGGCACCGCCCTGCGGTTCGTGTCGCTGGCTGCGGCCGTCGCCCGCCACCTGCAGCCGGCGATCGTCGTGCTGGAGGACTGCGACCTCGTCGCCGAGGACCGGTCGTTCGGGGCCGGCCCCAAGCCCCTGCTCTTCGAGGTGCTCGACGCCATGGACGGGCTGGACGCCGACGCCGACGTCACCTTCCTGCTCACGACGAACCGGGTGGAGACCCTCGAGCGCGCGCTGGTCGAGCGGCCGGGCCGGATCGACCTGGCCGTCGAGATCCCGCTCCCCGACCCATCCGGACGCCGGCGCCTGCTCGAGCTCTACGCCGGCGACATCGCCTACTCCGACGTCGCGCTGGCCGACGCCGCGCGCCGCACCGAGGGCGTGACGGCGTCCTTCGCCAAGGAGCTGATGCGTCGCGCCGTGCTCGAGGCTGCCGTGGCGGGGGAGGAGCCGGGCGACGCCCACCTCACCCGCGCGCTGGACACCCTCATGGGCGAGCGCGAGACCACCACGCGGGCGCTGCTCGGCCACGCGGGGGCCGCGCCGCTGGGGTTCGGGGGCGCCCAGCCGGGGGTGCACCGGTGAGCACGGTCGTCACCGAACTCGCCCTGCCCGACGCCCCGGGCGAACCGGGGCCGCGGGGCGACCGGTTCCGGGAGTTCCACGAGCACATCGAGCGCGCCAACGCCGCCAGGTTCGGGCCCGGCGTCGCCGTCCGCAGCCCCGAGGAGCGGCTGTCGTCCCTGCTGCCCCCGGCCAACGAGCGGCGCCAGGCCTTCGTGGGGCACCGCGACGGCCGGCTCGTGGGCACGGTGCAGCTGTTCACCCCCCAGCTGGAGGCGACCGACGTCGCCGAAATCGTCATCTCGACCGAACCCGGCCTCGACGCCGGCGAGGCCAAGGCCGCGATCGAGGCCCTGCTCGACCACGCCGAGTCCGTCGCCGTGGCCCAGGGTCGCACCGACCTGCGGGGCGACTCCGACGCCGCGGCGTCCGGCCCGGTGGTCGCGGCGACCGGGTACGGCGGCGCGGATCCGGCCGACCCCGAGGTCGCCGCGCTCCTCGAGCGCGGCTACTCCCTCGAGCAGGTGTACCGGATCAGCGTCCTCGACCTGCGCGCCCTGCCCGACCTCGACGAGCGCCTTGCCGCCGCCCGCGCGGGGGCGCCCGGCTACGAGGTCGTCGCGTGGTCCGGCTTCACCCCCGAGCCCTACCGGGCCGGCGTGTGCCGGCTGAAGGAGGGCATGGCGGCGGACGCCCCCGGCGGCGGCGTCCTGTTCGAGCCCGAGGTGTGGGACGACGCCCGCCTCACCGACTTCGAGACGCAGGTCTCCGGGGGCGGCAAGACCATCCGCACGGTGGTCGCGGTCGAGCGCGCCACCGGTGAACTGGTGGGCTTCAGCAGCCTCTTCGTCGGCAGCGCCGTCGTGGTGAACCAGCACGACACCGTCGTGCTCGCCGGCCACCGCGGCCACGGTCATCGTTCGCGTGCGCAGCCGTGCCGGCGGGCTGGGCCTGCTCATGAAGCTGGTGAACCTCGTCGAACTCCGGGAGCACCACCCGCGACACACCCGGGTGGTCACCTGGAACGCCGAGGAGAACCGGCCCATGCTCGCCGTCAACGAGGCCACCGGCTTCAACCCGATCGTCCACGACGGCGTGTGGCAGCGCCGCGTCACGCCCTGACCGCGGGCCCGGAGCGGCCCTCGAGGCACCGACGAGAGGTTGGCCTCAGACGGCCAGCCAGACGGCGGCGTCCGAGGGCAGGCGCCCGTCGACGAGGTCGACCGAGCTGAGCAGCACCTCACCGGCGGGCAACTCGACCGGCTCGGCGCCGAAGTTGACCACGGCCAGGGTGCCCGAACCGCGCGTGAACGCGAGCACGTCGCCCCCGTCCACAGCGTGGAAGGCCAGCGCGTCGGTCCGGAAGTCCGCCCGCTCCCGGCGCAGCTTGAGGGCCGCCCGGTAGAGGTTGAGCGTCGAGGCCGGGTCGGCGTCCTGCTTCTCGGCGGTCAGGTCGGCCCAGCGGGCCGGCTGCGGCAGCCACGGGGAGGCGTCCAGGCCGAAGCCAAACGGTGGGGCCTCGCCCGACCACGGCAGCGGCACCCGGCAGCCGTCCCGGCCCCGGACCCGGTGGCCCGACCGCTCCCACGCCGGGTCCTGCAGCAGCTCCTCGGGGATGTCCTCGACCTCGTCCAGCCCGAGTTCCTCGCCCTGGTAGATGTAGGCACCGCCCGGCAGCGCGAACTCCAGGAGGGCTGCGGCGCGGGCGCGGCGGCGTCCGAGGTCGATGTCGGTGGGCATGGCGTGCAGCGCGGCACCCAGCTCGATCGGGTCGAGGGCGGCGTCCTCGTGCTCGACGGCGGTGTAGTCCTTGCCGGTGGTCGGCTTGCCGTACCGCGTCGCGACGCGGGTGTTGTCGTGGTTGCCGAGCACCCAGGTCGTCGGCGCGCCCACCGACTCGTGCGCGGGCACGGTCTTGGCGATCACCGCACGCTGCGAGTCGGCCGTCCAGGCCGAGATCAGGGCGTCGAAGTTGAAGGTCGTGTGCAGCCGGTCGGGGCGCACGTACTCGACGAGGCGCTCGATCGGGTCGAGGTAGGCCTCGGCGACGAACACGCGCCCGCCCAGCTCGGTGTCGGCGTACTCGTCGGCCACCGCGCGCCAGCGGCGCTGGATCGTGGCGACGCCCGCGTGGTCCCACTGCGGCGAGCCGACCCGCTTGTCGTTGGTGCCCAGGCCGGTGTGCGGGTCGACCGCGACGTCGGGCAGGGCGGGGTCCTTGGCCATCGCGTCGGCGACGTCGACCCGGAACCCGTCGATGCCCCGGTCGAACCAGAACCGCAGCACGTCGTCGAACATCGCCGGGATCTCGGGGTTGTCCCAGTTCCAGTCCGGCTGGCTGATGTCGAACAGGTGCAGGTACCACTGGCCGGGCGTGCCGTCGGGGTCGGTGGTGCGCGTCCACGCCGGGCCGCCGAAGATCGAGGCCCAGTTGTTGGGCGGCAGCTCGCCGTCGGCGCCGCGGCCGTCGCGGAAGACGTACCGGTCGCGCTCGGGCGAGCCCGGGGCCGCGGCCAGGGCCTCCTTGAACCACGGGTGCTCCCAGGAGGAGTGGTTCGGCACCAGGTCGATGAGCACCCGGATGCCCAGCTCGTGCGCCTTGGCGATGAACGCGTCGGCGTCGGCGAGCGTGCCGAAGTCGGGGGAGATGTCGTAGTAGTCGGCCACGTCGTAGCCGCCGTCGAGCAGCGGCGAGGGGTACCAGGGGCTCACCCACACGGCGTCGACGCCGAGCTCGGCCAGATAGGGCAGCTTCTCGGTGATCCCGCGGACGTCACCGGTCCCATCGTTGTCCGCGTCCGCGAACGAGCGCGGGTACACCTGGTACACCACGGCGTGGCGCCACCAGTCGGGGTCGAGGAAGTGCGGGTTGCTCATGGGTCAAGCCAACCGCCGCCGAGTGAGCCGGGTCAAGCGATTCCGCGATCTTTTCTCCGACTCAAAGAAAAACGCCGGTCACTCCTCGCGGATCGCCGCCCGCAGCTCTGCGATCGGGGCCTTGGGCGTCCGGTCGGGCCAGGCCAGGCCGTTCTGTTCCTGCAGGCAGTCGGTGAGCTGGGTCCAGCAGAAGCCCACCAGCCCGGACGCCGTCCCGACCCGGGCGACCAGGGCCCGGACCCGCTCGACCAGGGCCTCGGCGTCCGCAACCTCGCCGTAGCCCCACGAGTCGTCGCCGTCGCGCAGGGTCACCCCGCCGAACTCGCTCAGCACGACCGGCGTCCCCGCGACAGGGGCGTCGACCAGCAGGACCTTGCCGCCCGGCCGGTCGCCGGTCAGGGTGGCCGCGACCGCCTCCGCCGAGCCGTAGCGGCGTCCCAACACCTCGGGGTCGTGGCTGTAGTCGTGCACGCCGACGAGGTCGCCGGCGACGTTCTCCCAGCCGTCGTTGCCGATCGCGAGGCGCGACGGGTCGAGGGCCTTGGCCAGCCAGTACCCCGCGCGCACGGCCGCCTGCTGCCACGGCGAGTCGGCCACGCCGGGGACGCCCCAGCTCTCGTTGTAGGGCACCCACGCGACCACGCACGGGTGGTTCCGGTCGCGGGCGACCAGCTCGGTGAGCGTGCGGGCCACCAGTTCGGTGGAGCGTTGCGTGTACACGTACGCGGCGGGAACGTCGGCCCAGACCATGAGCCCGACCTCGTCGCACGCCCGCAGGAACCGGGGGTCGGCGCTGGCCTGGTGCATCCGCAGCCCGTCGAACCCGAGCCCCTTGATCAGCTCGGCCTCGGCGCGCAACGCCTCGAGGGAGGGCGCGGTGAAGTGGGTCTCGGGCCAGTAGGCCTGCTCCAGCACCAGCCGCGAGAAGACGGCGACCCCGTTGAGCTCGACCACCCCGTCCCTCACCCGCACGTGGCGCAGACCGGTGTAGGAGGCGACCTCGTCCAGCACCTCGTCGCCGCGCAGCAGCCGCACCCGGATGTCGATCAGCAGGGGCAGGTCGGGGCTCCAGTAGAGGAAGGGGGTGTCGGCGTGCGCCGCCTTGCCCAGCCGTGCGTGCACCTCGACGGCGGCAGCGGTGGCGGTGGTTGTCACCGTGGCCAGCGGCTGCCCCATGCAGGCGTAGGACGCCTCGACGGCCAGGTCGTCGGCCTCGTCCCACCCGACGATCCAGACCAGGCCGTGCAGCTGCCCGAAGGTGTCGGCCGTGGTCCAGGCCACGGAGTCCAGGCGCACGGCGGGCACGACCTCGAGCCAGACCGAGCGCCAGATCCCCGACGAGCGGCCGTACCAGATGGCGTGCGGGCGGTCGTGCCAGTCCTGCTTGCCGCGGGGCACCTCCAGGTCGCGGGCCAGATCGGTCGCGGCGACGACGAGCTCGTGCTCGGGCCCCTCCCCGAGGGCGTCGGTGACGTCCAGCACGAACGGGGTGTAGCCGCCCTCATGGCCGCCGACGAAGTGTCCGTCGACCCACACACGGGCGACGTGGTCGACGCCCTCGCAGTGCAGCAGCAGCCGCTCGCCCTCCGCCAACGCGAGGGTGTCGTCGAGCTTGAACGTGCGCCGGTAACGGGGGTGGTCGCAGCGCTCGAGCCCCAGTCCCGAGGCGGGCGACTCGGGCGGGAAGGGCACCTCGATCGTGCGGTCCCACGCCCAGTCGGCAGGTGTGTCGTTCGGGTGGCCCTCGCAGAAGTCCCACGCGCCGTCGAGCAGGGCCCAGCGGGGCCGAGCGAAGGTGGGGCAGGGGTGGTCGGGGGCGGGCCGGGTGGGAACGTCGACCATGGGAACCTCCCTAGGGATGCAGCTCGGGCTCCATCGTGTCACGCGGCACCGCGGAGCGGGGGCCGAGCGTGGTGAGCACGACGGCGGACAGCAGCAGTGCGGCGCCGAGGGCCGCCGGCGGCGTGAGCCACTCGCGGAACACCAGGGCGGCGAGCGTGGTCGCGGTCACCGGTTCGAGCAGGGCGACCAGCGAGCCGATCGTGCCCGACTGCGTGCGCAGCCCGCGCAGGTAGGACAGGTAGGACACGGCCGTCGGGACCAGCCCCAGGGCGACGACCAGCACCAGCGACAGCGGGGTGATGGTGAAGCCGATGGGTCCGAAGAGGGTGGCGACCGCCAGCACCGCGGCCCCGCCGCCGAGAAACGCCAGACCCGTGCCCGTGGCGTCGTCGAAGTCCGGGTCGGGGTTGGCGCCCAGCAGCGAGATGCCCGCGAAGGACGCCCCGGCCACCAGCGACAGTCCCGCCCCGATCAGGGCGTCGCCGAACGCGATCCCCTCCGGCGGCGAGCCTGCCAGCAGGAGCAGCCCGACCAGGGCCGCGCCCAGGGCTAGCGCGAGGCGTCCCGTGAGGCGGACCCGACCGGTGAGCGCCTCGATCGTGAGCACCATCAGCGGGGTCGACCCGATCGTGATGAGCGTCGCGACGGCGATGCCCACGAAGCCGATCGCCGAGAAGAACGTCACCTGGTACAGCCCCGAGGCGAAGCCCAGCGCGGCCACCCGGCCCCACGCGGACGCCGTGCTCGGCAGCCGCAGCCGCCCGGTGAGCAGCACGAAGCCCAGGATCAGCAGGCCGCCGACGAGGATGCGGTACCCGCCCGCCGGCAACAGGGCCAGCCCCGACTCACCGCGCAGCAGGACGCCGAGCGTGCCCGAGGTGCCCCAGGTCACGCCGGCGAGCACGAGCCAGCCGAGGCCCGTCCGGTGGTGCGTCACGCGGGGCATCCTCGCACGGCGCGCGTGGGCGCCCCCCGTGTGACGCTACTGCGAGATCTCCTCCACGACCTCGCCCGTGGTGCCCTCGTCGAGCTCGCGGGCGACGTCGGCTTGGGCCACCACACCGACGACCTTGCCGCCGTCGACAACCGGGAGGCGGCGCACCTGGTGCTCGGCCATCAGGGCGGCCACCTCCTCGGCGGGGGCGGACGCCTCGATCGTGACCACGTTCGTGCTCGCGATGGCACTGACCGGGGTGTCCTTGGGGTCGAGCCCCTTGGCGATGGCCTCGACCACGATGTCGCGGTCGGTGACGACGCCGACGAGCGTGTCGCCGTCCAGGATGGGCATCGAACCCACGTCGTACTTGCTGAGCATGCGTGCTGCGGTGACGAGCGTCTCGTCGGGGGCCAGGCACTCGGCCGGCGAGGTCATCAGGTCCTTCGCGGTCTTCATGGTCATCCCTTCCGTTGCATTTGTGCTTGCCAAGCCACACTTGCACACCTCGGCCGCGGAGGGAACCCCTTCTGGTGGGCCAATCGGCGGGGTAGCTTTGCCCCGTGACGCAGATGACCAGCACCGCTTCGGTCGCCACCGACCGGCCGGGCCGCTACGCCAAGCAGCTCGCCTCGCACCTGAGCCGCAAGGTCGCCGCCGAGTGGGACGAGCAGGCCCAGGAGGGTTGGGTCGACTTCGGCTCGGGCCGGGTGACGCTGGCCGCGGGCGACGGCGTCCTGCTGATGGGCCTGGAGGCCGACGACGCCGAGGCGCGCGACCGGCTCGAGGGCGTGGTGGGGCGCCACCTGGTCAAGTTCGGCGCCAAGGACGAACTGGTCTGCGCGTGGGCGCGCACCGACGGCACGCCGGGCTCCGAGCACCGGCACGAGGGGGAGTGACATGGCCCTGAAGTGGTACACCGTCGTGGTCGACTGCCACGACCCGCAGGCCCAGGTGCACTGGTGGGCGCAGGCCCTCGACTGGGACGTCGTCTACGACACCCCCGACGAGGCCGTCGCGATCCCGAAGGGGATGAGCGAGGACCCGGTCGACGACGTCGAGGAGTGGATGGCGCGCGGCCAGGGCCTCGTCTTCGTGCCGGTGCCCGAGGGCAAGACGGTGAAGAACCGGCTGCACATCGACCTCGCGCCCCACACGTCGCAGGACCGGGACGCCGAGATCGCCCGCCTGCTGGACCTCGGGGCGTCCCGGGTCGACGTGGGCCAGGACGACGCCGCCGTGACGTGGACCGTGCTGGCCGACCCCGAGGGCAACGAATTCTGCGTGCTGAGCACCCGCAACCGCTGACGAACTGCCCCGCAGAGGTTTGGCAACCCCTTGTTGTGTGAAGTTTTGTGATCTATCGTTAGGAAAAGTTTAGCCTGGCGGGAGCTTGGGCGCGTTCTCAACGAGGAGTTCACATGACGATTCGGCTCGGCGTCATCGCCGACGACTTCACCGGCGCCACCGACATCGCCGGCTTCCTGGTGTCCAACGGGCTGTCGGCCGTGCAGGTCAACGGTGTGCCCGAGGGCCCGCTGCCGCAGGCCGACGCCATCGTGGTCAGCCTCAAGAGCCGCTCGATCCCCGCCGACGAGGCCGTCAGCATGAGCCTGGCCGCCCTCGACGCGCTGCGCGCTGCCGGCGCCGAGCGCATCCTGTTCAAGTACTGCTCGACCTTCGACAGCACGCCGGCCGGCAACATCGGCCCGGTCACCGACGCCCTCATGGCGGCCCTCGGCGCCGACCTCACCGTCATCTGCCCCTCGCTGCCGGTCAACGGCCGCACCGTCTACCAGGGCCACCTGTTCGTCGGCGACGTGCTGCTCAGCGAATCCGGCATGCGCAACCACCCGGTCACCCCGATGACCGACCCCAGCCTCGTGCGCGTCATGGAGGCCCAGAGCTCCGGCCGGGCGGGCGTCGTCCCGTTCGCCGTCATCCAGCAGGGGCCGGACGCCACGCGCGCGGCCCTCGCGCGCCTGGCGGAGGACGGCGTCCGGTACGCCGTGCTCGACACGCTCACCGACGTCGACCTGACCACCATCGGAGCCGCGACCGTTGACCTGCCGCTGACCACGGGCGGGTCCGGCCTGGGCGCCGGCGTCGCGCGCGCGCTGGCGACCGGGACCGACGGCGTCCAGTCGGCGCCGTGGCAGCCGGTCGAGGGCCGGACGGTCGTGCTGTCGGGCTCCTGCTCGGTGATGACCAACGCGCAGGTCGCCGCCTACCGCGCCGATGCCCCGGCCCTGTCGGTCGACGTCGACCGCCTCGTCGCCGACCCCGACGCGTACCGCGCCGAGGTGCTCGCCTGGGTGCTCGCCCAGCCCGCCGAGCCCGCGCCGCTGGTGTACGCCACCGCCGGGCCCGACGAGGTCCGCCGCCTGCAGGAGGCCCACGGGGCCGCCGAGGTGTCCGAGGCCGTCGAGGCGCTGTTCGGCTGGCTCGCCCGCGAGCTGTCGGCCGCCGGCGTCCGCCGCTTCGTCGTGGCCGGGGGCGAGACGTCCGGGTCGGTGACCACCGCCCTGGGTGTCGACGGCTTCCACGTCGGCCCGCAGATCGCGCCGGGCGTGCCGTGGGTGCGCTCGCTCGACGACCGCACCGAGCTCGCGCTGAAGTCCGGCAACTTCGGCGACGTCGACTTCTTCACCCGCGCCCAGGCCTGACCCGCCCGAGAAACCAGGAGAGCCACCATGCCCCGCTTCGCCGCCAACCTGTCCATGATGTTCACCGAGGTCGACTTCCTCGACCGCTTCGGCGCCGCCGCCCGTGCCGGCTTCAAGGCCGTCGAGTTCCTGTTCCCGTACGCCCACCCCGCCGGCGAGATCAAGGCGCGGCTCGACGAGCACGGCCTGGAGATCGCCCTGTTCAACTTCTACCCCGGCGACTGGGACGCCGGCGAGAAGGGCCTGGCCGCCATGCCGGGCCGCGAGGAGGAGTTCCTGGCCTCGGTCGACCAGGCGCTGGAGTACGCGCGAGCCCTCGGCGTGCCCAAGCTGCACCTGATGGCCGGCCTGGCCGACCCCGACTCGGCCGACCACCGCGCCCGCTACGTCAAGCACGTCCGGTACGCCGCCGAGCGGGCCGCAGCCGACGGCGTCCTGATCACGCTGGAGCCGCTGAACCCGTACAACGTGCCCGGCTACTTCCTGCCCAGCGTCGCGCACGTGCTCGACGTGCTGGCCGAGATCGACCGCCCCAACGTGAAGCTGCAGTACGACCTGTACCACGCCCAGCTCACCGACGGCGACATCACCCACCTCACCGAGGCGGTCGCCGACCGGATCGGCCACGTGCAGCTGGCCTCGGTGCCCGAGCGGCACGAGCCCGACCGCGGCGAGCTGTACTACCCGTACGTGCTGGCCACGCTCGACCGGGTCGGCTACGACGGCTGGGTCGGCTGCGAGTACAACCCGGCCGGCGAGACCACCGCGGGCCTGGGCTGGCTGGACGCCTACCGGGGCCAGTCGTGATCCCCGTCGAGCGCCAGCGGACCATCCTGCGCGTCCTGGCCGAGCAGGGGACGGCGAGCATCGCCGACCTCGTCACGCTGCTCGACGTGTCGCACATGACGGTCCGCCGCGACATCGCCACCCTCGAGGCGCAGGGCCGGGTCAGCTCCGTCTCCGGTGGGGTGGCGTTGCCGTCCCGCCTGGCGCTCGACGACAGCCACGCCACCAAGGCCGAACTGCGGCCCGGCGAGAAGCGGGCCATCGCCCGGCGAGCCGCCGAGTTCGTCGGCCCCGGCAACCTCGTCTTCCTGGACGCCGGCACCACCACGCTGGCCATCGCCGAGGAAATCGCCGACCGGGCCGACCTCGTGGTCGTCACCAACGACCTCGTGATCGCCCGCCTGCTGGCCGAACGGTCCACCAGCGAGCTGTACCTGGCCGCCGGCCAGGTCGACCGGGCCAACCTGTCCACCGAGGGCGAGTTGGTCGCCGACGCGATCGGGCGGTTCAACATCGACGTCGCGTTCCTGTCCACCCCCGCCTTCGACGCCCGCGGCACCTCGATCGCGAGCGCCGCCAAGCGCACGGTCAAGGACGCGATCGTCGACCACGCCACCACCACCCATCTGGTCACCGACAGCTCCAAGTACGGCCGCGTGATGGCGCACCGATCGGTCAAGCTCGGCCGGTTCGAGGCGCTGATCACCGACAGCGGCCTGTCCGAGGCGGCGCGGGACTCCCTCCGCGAGGCCGGCCTGAAAGTGGTCCTCGTGGACCCCGCGGACTGAACCCGGCCCGCTGAGCGCGGCCCGCCGGGCCCGGCTCCCTGACCCGCCCCCAACCCCCAGTTCCCACCCCCCATCAGACCCCGGCGCGCCCTCGTGCCGGTCAACCCACCGAAAGGATGGTGCTCGATGAAGGTCATCGTCACCGGCGGCGCCGGATTCCTCGGCAGCCGCGTCATCCGGCAGCTCCTGGCTGCCCAGGACCGGGGTTCGCTCCCGGTCGCCTTCGACGAGGTCGTCTCCCTCGACCTCGCCCCCTGCCCCGTCGAGGACCCGCGCGTGGTCTCCCGCGTGGGCGACATCGCCGACCCCGAGCTGTTGCGCGAGGTCGTCGGCGACGACACCGTCGGCGTCTACCACCTGGCGGCCGTGCTCAGCGGCGGCTCCGAGGTGGACTTCGACCTGTCCATGCAGGTCAACGTCGACGGCACCCGCACGCTCCTCGAGGCCTGCCGCGCCGGCGGGACGAAGCCGCGCTTCGTCTTCACCAGCTCGCTGGCCGTCTTCGGGGGCACGATGCCCGACGTCGTCCCCGAGACGCTCGCCACCCGGCCCGAGTCGACCTACGGCGCGCTCAAGGCCATCGGCGAGCTGCTCGTCAACGAGTACTCCCGCAAGGGCTTCGTCGACGGTCGCGTCCTGCGCCTGCCGACGATCTCGGTGCGCCCCGGCCAGCCCAACTCCGCGGCGTCCTCGTTCGCCAGCGGCATCATTCGCGAGCCGCTGAACGGCGAGCCGTCCACCTGCCCGGTGCCGCTCGACACCCGCATGTGGCTGTCGTCGCCGGACGCCGCGGTCGCCAACCTGGTGCACGCCTTCGTCGTCGACGGCGACGACCTGGGTCAGTGGCGCACCATCAACGTGCCCGGCGTCACCGTCACCGTCGGTGCGATGCTGGACGCCCTCACCGAGGTCGGCGGCGCTGAGGCCCGCGCCCTGGTCAGCCACGAGGAGGACGCCCGGATCATGGACATCGTCTGCTCCTGGCCCGGTGACTTCGACGTCGAGCGCCCGCTGGCCCTCGGCTTCGTCCGGGACGCCTCGTTCACCGACGCCGTCCGCCAGTACCGCGACGAGTTCGCACCGCAGGCCTGAGGGGAGTCGTCATGCTGACCCTGTTGGAGACCCCCGTGGTCGGACCGACCGCCATCATCGGCCTGGTCATCGCGATCGCGGTCCTGATCTTCCTGGTGCTGCGCACGAAGGTGCACGCGCTCATCGCGCTCGTCGTCGCGGCGTCCATCGCCGCGCTGAGCGCCGGCATGGCCCCTGATGCGGCCATCAAGTCCATCACGACGGGCTTCGGCTCGACGCTGTCGACGATCGGCCTGGTGGTCGGCTTCGGCGTGATGATGGGCGCGATCCTCGAGGTGTCGGGCGCCGCCGAGCGCCTGGCCCTGTCGATGATCCGCTGGCTGGGCAAGCGCAAGGAGGAGTGGGCGCTGGCGGGTGCGGGCTACATCATCTCGATCCCGATCTTCGTCGACAGCGCCTTCGTCATCCTCAACCCGCTGGTCAAGGCGCTGGCCCGCAGCGCGAACCGCTCGGTGCTCACCCTGGGCATCGCGCTGGCCGGCGGCATGGTGCTGACCCACCACGCGGTTCCGCCGACCCCCGGCCCGCTGGGTGCCGCGGGCATCTACGGCGTGCCGGTCGGCGACATGATCCTGTGGGGCGTGATCCTGACCATCCCCGCCCTGATCACCGTCACCCTGTACGCCCGGGTGATGGGCCCCCGCATCGAGAAGATGATCGAGGTCGACACCGGCGAGCCGCTGGTCTCGGCGTCCGAGGCGCTGGCGGAGTTCAACGAGCTGGCGGCCGAGCGCGAGAAGGAACTGCCCTCGCTGTTCCTCTCGATGCTGCCGATCGTCGCGCCGATCCTGCTCATCTTCCTCAACACCGGTGTGGCCGCCTGGGCCGGCGTCAACGAGGGTGCGCTGCCGGACTGGGTCGTCGCGACGACGTCCTTCATCGGCAACCCGGTCATCGCGGTCGGGCTCGGTGTGATCATCGCCATCTACGGCCTCACCCGGGGCACGAACCGGCACGACACGGTCGAGACCATGGAGAAGGGCATCGAGACCGCGGGCATCATCCTGCTCGTCACCGGTGCCGGTGGCGCGCTCGGGGCCGTGCTCCGCGACAGCGGCGTGGGCCAGTACATCGGCGAGTGGGTCGCGGGCCTGCCGCTGCCGTCGATCCTGATCCCGTTCTTCATCGCCACCATGGTGCGCCTGGTGCAGGGGTCGGGCACGGTTGCCATCATCACGTCCGCGTCGCTGTCCGCGCCGATCCTGGCGCAGATCCCCGACGTGAACATGGTGCTGGCCGCGCAGGCCGCCACCCTGGGCGCCATGATCTTCAGCTACTTCAACGACTCGCTGTTCTGGGTCGTGAACCGCATGCTGGGGGTCAAGGAGGTCAAGCACCAGCTGCTGACCTGGTCGATGCCGACGACGGTGGCTTGGGCCACTTCGCTCGTGGCCATCCTCGTGGCCGATATCTTCATGTGAGTGGTGTGGAGGACCTATGGACAACATGGACACCCGTGACCAGGTCGTGGCGCTGGCCGGGAGCCTGTTCGACCGGGGGTACTCGGTGGGCAGCGCCGGCAACATCAGCGTGCGCATCCCCGGCGGGTACCTGATGACCCCGACGAACTCGTCGCTCGGACGCCTCGACCCGGCCCGCCTGTCGGTGCTGGACGAGGACTTCGTCCACACGGCGGGGGATCCCCCCTCCAAGGAGATCCCGATGCACAAGGCGGTGTACGAGGCGCGTCCCGACACCGGCGCGCTGGTCCACCTCCACTCCACCCACGTGACGGCGCTGAGCTGCCTGTGGGTGCCGGGTGAGCCCCTGATCCCGCCGTTGACGCCCTACTTCGTCATGCGGGTGGGGGCCGACGTCCCGGTCGTGCCGTACTTCCGCCCGGGCAGCGCCGACGTCGTCGACGAGATCCGGGACGCCGCACGGCGCGGCCCGGCGGTCATCCTCGCCCACCACGGGAGCCTGGTCGCCGGGTCGTCGCTGGTGGCGGCGGTCAACGCGGCCGAGGAGCTCGAGGTGACCGCGCAGTTGGCCCTGCTGTTGCGGGGCAGTCAACCGCGCACGCTGGACGCCGAGCAGGTCGCTGAACTGCTCTGAGCGTGCAGGTGTTCCTGCGACAGTCGAGCCGAGGGGCCCGGGGCATCTGCCCCGGGCCCCTTGGCCAAACCGCCCCGGCGACGGATGATGAGGCATGAAGGATTCCATCACCGCTGACGAGTTCACCGCGCAGGAGGGTGTCGCCGACTGGCGGGTGGCCGATGACGTGGCCAGCGCCCGCTTCCACACCGGGTCGTTCGCGACCGGCGTCGACCTCGTCGTCGCGATCGGCCGGGACGCCGACGACGCCAACCACCACCCCGACGTCGACCTGCGCTACGACCACGTCGATGTGGCGCTCACCTCCCACGACGTGGGTGGGCTGAGCCGGCGCGACGCCCAGCTGGCCCGGGCCATCTCGCGGGCCGCACGTACGCTCGGTGCGAAGGCCGACCCCGACCGCGAGGAGGAGGAGTCCTGATGAGGACCGAGAAGGACAGCATGGGCACCATCGAGGTGCCCGGCGACGCCTACTGGGGCGCGCAGACGCAGCGCTCGATCGGCAACTTCGACATCGGCCGCGACACCTTCGTGTGGGGCCGGGCCATGGTGCGGGCGCTCGGCGTGCTCAAGAAGGCCGCCGCCCAGGCCAACGGCGAGCTCGGCGAGCTGCCCGGCGACGTCGCCGACCTGATCGTGCGCGCGGCCGACGAGGTGATCGCCGGCGACCTCGACGAGCACTTTCCACTGGTGGTGTTCCAGACGGGGTCGGGCACGCAGTCGAACATGAACGTCAACGAGGTGGTCAGCAACCGCGCCATCGAACTGGCCGGCGGCGAGCGCGGCTCCAAGGACCCGGTGCATCCCAACGACCACGTCAACCGCGGGCAGTCGAGCAACGACACGTTCCCGACGGCGATGCACATCGCGGTCGTCTCCGAGCTCAACGGGCGGCTCTACGCCCCGGTCGAGGCGTTGCGCGCCACGCTGGCGGCCAAGGCGTCCGAGTACGCCGACGTGGTGATGGTCGGCCGCACCCACCTGCAGGACGCCACCCCCGTGACGCTCGGCCAGGTGATCGGCGGGTGGGTCGCCCAGCTCGACTTCGCGCTCGAGGGGGTGCGTACGGCGGACGCCCGGGCCCGGAACCTGGCCATCGGCGGCACCGCGGTCGGCACCGGCCTCAACGCCCACCCCGAGTTCGGACGCCGCGCCGCCGAGAAGATCTCGGCGGAGACCGGGCTGGAATTCCGGCAGGCCGACAACCTGTTCGCCGCCCTCTCGGCCCACGACTCGCTGGTCGAGGTGTCGGCGTCGCTGCGGACGCTGGCGGGCGCGCTGATGAAGATCGCCAACGACGTGCGCTGGTACGCCTCGGGGCCGCGCAACGGCATCGGCGAGCTGCGGATCCCCGAGAATGAGCCGGGGTCCTCGATCATGCCGGGCAAGGTGAACCCCACCCAGTCCGAGGCGGTGACGATGGTGGTGGCACGCGTGTTCGGCAACGACGCCACGGTCGCCTTCGCGGGTTCGCAGGGCAACTTCCAGCTCAACGTGTTCAAGCCGGTGATGGCGCACGCGGTGCTGGAGTCGATCCGGCTGATCGCCGACGCGTCCGCGTCGTTCGACGAGCACTGCGTGTCGGGCCTGGAGCCCAACACCGAGCGGATCGAGGCCAACCTCGCCTCGAACCTCATGCTGGTCACGGCGCTGAACCGCCACATCGGCTACGACGCCGCCGCAGCCATCGCCAAGGACGCCAACGCCACCGGCTCGACCCTCCGCGAGGCCGCGCTGCGGTCGGGCAAGCTCACCGAGGAGCAGTTCGACGCCTGGGTGGTCCCCATGGACATGACGCACCCGTCGGAGGGCTGAGCCTCGGCAGATGCATTTCCGGGTGGCAGGACCCCAAGGATCCTTGGGGTCCTGCCACCCGGAAACGCAGGTGGGGGTGGGCGGGCGTGTGGCACTACCGGTTGCGCAGCAGCCACAGGGCCTCGGGGTGGACGCGCTCGAGCATCCCGTGGGCCGGGACGTCCCGTGCCCCGGCGATGAATCGGTGCAGCGCGCTGAGCACGATGGCGAACCAGTGCATGGTGGAACCTCCCTCCAAAAGGGGTCGCTGAAAAAGCGTGACGGAAATGGCGAAACCGCGCACGAGGAATGGCATGCAAATGCGTGCGGCGAATCGAGCGATGGATGGATTCCCTCGAAGAGCGGCGACCAGGCGGTCGGCGCGAGGCGTGGATCAGGGACGCTGCCGTCGGCGGCGCGTCAGCCACGCACCCCCTGGAGCGGTGCTCGCAGGCGGGCAGGCCCCGCGTGGGGGCCCTTGTCAGGCGTGGTGTGCGCTCAACCTCGGGGGAGCAGCCGAACCGAGGAGGCGGTCGCGGCGAGGGCGAACGTCGTGTCGGCGCCGAGGGCCTTGATGCGGATCATCATCGGTGACCACCACCTTTCATGGTTCGAGAATCGGCGAGAAATGCCGTGGCAGAAATGTAATCCCGTGGTGCGGGGAGTGTCAACCCGGCTGCTGAAATGGGTTGGCCCATTCCGTTCGGGGCGGGTGCCCGCTAGCGTGGGCCACCTCCACCGGCCACGGTGGGGATGACCTGAAGTCCAGGGAAGGACCATCGGATGACCGACCAGCCCCAGCAGTTCGGCAACGCCGGCGAGTACGTCGACAAGGCGAAGGACTACGCCCAGCAGAACCCGGACCAGGCCCGCAGCTTCATCGACAAGGTCGAGGACTTCGTCGACCAGAAGACCGGCGGCAAGTACTCCGCGCAGGTCGACCAGGCCGGCGACTGGGTCGAGGGCCAGCTCGGCCTGCCCAACAACACCAACAACCCGCTGCCGCAGGACCCGGCCGCACCGGCCGACCCCGAGATGCAGATCCCGCCGGAGCAGACCCCGCCGCCGGCCGACCCGCAGGGGCCGCCGGCGTCCTGACCGGACAGGTGCGACAGCCCGCGTGACCCCTCGGTCACGCGGGCTGTTCACATCAAGGAGCTGGGGTCGTCGGGGACGTCGACCGCCCAGCGCTGCAGGAATGCCAGGTCGACGACCTCGAGCGTGCGCAGGTGCGTGGACGCCAGCACCACCGGCGCCGCCCGGTCGACCGCCGCGGACTGCAGCCACCGGAACGCCACGACGCACCACCGGTCGCCCGGCCGCAGCCCGGGGAAGCCGTACTCCGGCCTCGGGGTGACCAGGTCGTTGCCCAGTTCGCGCTGGTGGGCGAGGAAGTCGGCGGTCATCACCGCGCAGATGGTGTGGCTGCCGAGGTCCTCGGGCGAGGTGTGGCAGGCGCCGTCGCGGAAGAACCCGGTGACGGGGTCGAAGCCGCACGCCTCGAGGGGCTCGCCGAGCACGTTCGCGGCCAGCGACGGGGTGAACGCCATGGATCCTCCTCCGGTGGGGGCTCCATCATCGCCCACCCCGCCCGGATCAGGCGCCGGTGTACTCGTCGAACGCCTCGAGCACCTTCGTGGAGTACGCGACCGACGGGCCGCCGCCCATCAGGATGGCCACCGCGATGACGTCGGCGACCTCCTCGCGCGAGACGCCGGCCTCGATGGCGTCGTGGACGTGGCAGTCGATGCAGATGTCGCAGTGCACCGCGATCGCGATGGCCAGGGCGATCAGCTCCTTGGTCTTCGTGTCGAGTGCCTTGGGCGCCATGGTGGCCTGGTGCAGGCCCATGAAGGCCTGGACGGCCTCGGGTGCGATCCCCGCCATCGATTCGAGGTTCCTGTAGAAGCAGGCGCGACTCTCGGCGTGGCTGGACATGGAAGAACTCCTCTCGTAGGACGGCGTTGTCGCCGCCGTGGTTCCAGCCTCTCATGCTTCTGACGAGAACATTCGCACACGGGTAACCTCGCTGCGTGAGGATCGCCACTTGGAACGTCAACTCCGTCAAGCAACGCGTGCCCCGGCTCCTGCCGTGGCTGGAGCAGCGGCGTCCGGACGTGGTCTGCCTGCAGGAGACCAAGCTGACCGACGAGGCGTTCGCCACCCTGCTGGCCGACCCCCTCGCCGAGCGCGGCTACACCTTCGCCCACCACGGCCAGGGGCAGTGGAACGGCGTCGCCCTGCTCTCCCGGGTCGGGCTCGACGACGTCGAGCGCGGCTTCCCCGGCCAGCCCGACTACGACGGCCGCGCCGAGGCGCGGGCGATCAGCGCGACCTGCGGGGGCGTCCGGGTGCACTCGCTGTACGTGCCGAACGGGCGCGAGGTGGCGTCCGACCACTACGCCTACAAGCTCACCTGGCTGGACGCCCTCCGCGCCGCCGTCGCCGCCGGGCCCGACGACGTGGCGCTGTGCGGCGACATCAACATCGCTCCCGCGGACGCCGACGTCTTCGACCCCGCCGCCTACGTCGGGCACACGCACGTGACCCCGCCCGAGCGGGACGCCGTGGCCGCGTTCGGCCTCGTAGACGTCCTGCGCGAACGCTGGCCCGACGAGCGGGTGTTCTCCTACTGGGACTACCGCGCCGGCATGTTCCACCAGGACCTCGGCATGCGCATCGACCTCATCCTGGCCTCGGCCCCCGTCGCCGCCCGGGCCAAGGCGGCCTGGGTCGACCGCGAGGCGCGCAAGGGCAAGCTGCCCTCCGACCACGCCCCGGTCATCGTCGACCTCGACCTGGCCCCCGACGGCGACATCGGCCCCGTCGTGCCGCCACCGTCGCGCCCGGCCCGGCCGCGGGGCCGCGTCACGCTCCCGCAGGGGTCACGGGACGCCTGAACCGCGGCCCCAGCCCGGCCGCGGCGGTCGGGGCGGGAGGAGTCGAGGGCCACGCGGGCAGCCTAAGGTGGCGGGGACGACGAGAGGAACACCATGACCTTCCTGCCCGACGACCTCCTCACCGCGATCCACGCGCGTGCCGCCGAGGTCGACGCCGCCAACACCTTCCCGGACGCTGACCTGGCCGACCTGCGCGCCGCCGGCTACCTCGCCGCGTTCGTCCCGACCGAGTTCGGCGGGGCAGGCCTCACGGTGGAGGAGGTCTGCGCCGAGCAGACCCGGCTCGCCAAGGCGTCCCCCGCGACGGCGCTGGGCATCAACATGCACCAGATCATCGTGGGTGTCGGCCGCCACCTCGCGGCCCACGCGACCGAGCCGGCGAGCCGCACGGCGGGGGAGACCATCCTCCGTGAGGCCGCCGCCGGCGAGGTGTTCGGGTTCGCGATCAGCGAGCCGGGCAACGACCTGGTCCTGTTCGGGTCGATCACCGAGGCCCGCCCCGACGGCGCCGGCGGCTACACGTTCCACGGCCAGAAGGTCTTCACCTCCCTCGCCCCGGTCTGGACGCGCCTGCTCACCTTCGGCGCCGACCGCACCGACCCGGACGCCGCGCGCAACGTCTTCGCGATCCTCACCCGGGACGCCGGCGGCTTCGAGGTCGCCGACGACTGGGACACCCTCGGCATGCGCGGCACCCAGTCGAACTCGACGAAGCTGACGGGCGCCCCGGCCCCGGCCGACCGCGTCCTGCAGGTCGTCGCGCCCGGCCCGAGCCTGGAGCCGATCATCTTCGGCATCTTCAGCCACTTCGAGGCGCTGCTGGCCGCCACCTACCTGGGCCTGGGCGACCGCGCCATCGAGGTCGCCGCGGCGCACGTGAAGAAGCGCCGCTCGGTGAAGAACGACGACGTCTACGCCAACGACCCCGACATCCGCTGGCGTCTGGCCGATGCGGCGATCCGCATGAATTCCGCGCACGCCGAGGTCACCCTCGTTGCGCGCGAGCTCGACGAGGGCCGCGACCACGGCATGCTGTGGCTGCCGAGGCTCAGCGGGTGCAAGAACGCCGCGGCCGAGGCGTCCCGGCACGCCGTCGACCAGGCGATCCGGGCGTGCGGCGGGTCGTCGTACTCGAACTCCCACGAGCTGTCGCGCCTGTACCGCGACGTGCTGGCCGGGCTGTTCCAGCCGTCCGACCAGGAGTCGCTCCACGGCGCCTGGGCGAACGTCGTGCTGGGCCCGGTCTCCCGCTGAGCCCCGACCCGCGTCCGGGTCAGACGACCGCGTCGTCGGCCGTCCCCGGGCTGGCCGGCGGGGCGGCGGCGTGCGGTGGGTGGTAGACGAGGTCGGCGTAGTCGGGGTGCCGTTCGATCCAGCCCCGCACGAAGGGGCACATCGGAAGCACCTGCACGCCGATGCGGCGGGCGTGGTCGAGGGTGGTGCGCACCAGCAGGCTGCCGATGCCGTGGTGCTCCCAGCGCGGCTGGACCTCGGTGTGGGTGAAGACGAGCAGCTCGGCGGTCTGCTCGTAGGCGGCCCAGCCCAGGACACGGCGACCCCTCCGCACCTCGAAGCGGCGGCGTTCGGGGTTGTCCACCACGGAGTAGCCGTCGAACGTGTCCATGACCCAGCCTAACCCGGCACCCCCGTCCCCGACCACGTCCTGACGGCCGGGGACGCTACCGTGTCGCCCGGAACCGCGCGTGCACGACGGCCTCGCCGCGCACGTCCTCGGGAGCCACGCCCCCGCCCGCGGACTCGTCCTTGAACGCCATGCTGCGCAGCGCGCCGGCCGCCATCGGGGCCGGGCCGACGCCCGGCGGGGCGACCAGCAGACCCGGGTCGGCGACCTCCTCCAGCTCGACGTCCGACCAGCCCGCCGCCTGCGCGATCGCCAGCGCGCGGGCCCGGGCCTCCTCGACCGCGCGGGTGAGCGCGGCCGCCTCGGTGGCGGTGCGGGTGGCGTCGGTGAGCGCCCACTCGACCTGCGTGAGCTGGACGCCCTCGCGCTCGGCCCAGCGGCCGGTCACCTCGGACAGGGCGGTGAAGTCGCGGAACTTCGCCTTCAGGGTCGCCGACGCCCCGTACCGCGGCGCGAGCGGCTGGCCCTCCGGCCGCCACGGGCGCCACGACCGCGTGACCAGCGGCCCCACGGCGTACCAGGTCAGCGGCGCGTCATGGGCCTGGCGGAGGCGGTGCAGGTCGCGGCCGAGGGCGTCCACCACCTCGGCGGCGGCGCGCGAGGTGGCCGCGCGGTCCTCGCCCTCGAGGTCGACGTGGAGGTGCACGGTGCCCCGCTCGGGGGCCAGGGACCAGGCGTGGCTCCCCACGACGGTGATCTGCATGGCGAGGCCTTTCGATCGGTGAGGCGGAAACAGCCCGATTCGTTGAATTTTTGCGGTTCCCCCACGGCGGGGCCGGACCGGGTTTGGCGTGCAGATTAGCCTCACGAAGGGAACCCCAGAGGGCCACGACGCAGAAGGGCACTCTCAGCAACGGTCGCGTGGTCTCCTACGCGCTGGGCGATGTCGCCAACAACCTCGCGTTCCAGATGACGTCGATGTTCCTCATGGTCTACATGACCGACATCGTGGGGCTGTCCGCCGCAGCGGCGGGCACCATCTACGCCGTCACCAAGGTGTGGGCCGGTGTGGCCGACCTGGTCGCCGGCAGCACGGTCGACAAGGCCAACACCAAGTGGGGGCGCCTGCGGCCGTGGATCCTGTGGGGCTCCACCCCACTGGCCATCACGCTGGTGCTGTTGTTCAGCACCCCCGCCGGCCTGACCCCGACCCAGGCGTTCGTCTGGGTGCTCCTGCTCGACGCGGCCTTCCAGCTCGCGTACTCCTTCGTGAACATCCCCTACGGCTCGCTGTCGGCGGCGATGACGCAGAACTCGCTCGACCGCTCGCGCCTGTCGGGTGCCCGGTCGATCGCCTCGGCCGTCACCGGCGTGGCCCTGTCGGCGGTCATCTCGCCCCAGTTCAAGGGCATCGCCGACCAGCCGATGGAAGAGGTCCGGCGAGTGGAAGACGGGCACCCGCTCCGAGGGCGGCTCGTACTCGATCGTGTCGTTCGTCCGCAAGTGCGGCCAGGGCCTCGGCGGCGCGCTCGGCGGCCCGATCATCGCGGCGTTCGGCTACTCGGCGGCCATCCAGGCCGGCGACCCCGGCTTCGACCGCATGGTCACCGGCCTGCGCATCGCGACCGGCTGGGTGCCGGCCGCCCTGGGCGTCATCGCCGGCCTGATCATCTTCTTCTACCCGCTGACGAGGCCATCGGCCGCAAGGTCGCCGAGCGCCTGGGCGTGCCCTACGTCGGGCAGCGGCTCAGCTCGACCGACATCGAGGCCGCTGAGACCACCGGGCTCGAGCTCGAGTCCGGCTGGGACCGCTTCGTCCGGTCGCTCGCCAACCGCGGCGTCTCCGACGCCGACCTCAACCTCGGCTCCGACCAGGCCGCCGACCGGCACCTGGCCGCCCAGAACACCATCGAGGTGCTGGACGCCGTGGGCTCCGGTGGCGTCATCCTCGGCCGCAACGCGACGGTGATCCTCGCCCAGCACCCGGGCGCCCTGCACGTGCGGCTCAACGCGCCCGCCCACGTCCGTGTCGGCCGGGCCGTCGAGCTGGACGGCATCACCGCCGAGGTGGCCGAGGAACGGCGCGAGCAGGAGGACCTGATCCGCGCCGAGCTGTCCCAGCGGCTCTACGGCTGGAACCCCAACGACGACGAGAACTACGACGTCGTGGTCAACACCGGCCGCTACAGCCTGGACGAGGCGGCGGACATGATCATCCGCGCCTACGAGACGAGGTTCGGCACCAACCGCTGAGGCGTCACGCCAGCCCGTTGCGGTGGGCGATGACGACGAGCTGGGCGCGGTCGCGCGCGCCCAGCTTGAGCAGGATGTGGCTGACGTGCGTGCGCGCCGTCGCCTTCGAGATGAACAGCCGCTCGGCGAGCTCGTCGTTGTTGAACCCCTCCGCCACCAGCTCGAGCACCTCGCGCTCGCGCTCGGTGAGGTCGTCCAGGCCCGGGTGACGGGGGGACGCCGTGGGTGTGCGTCGCTGCCCCGCGAACGTGCTGATCACCCGGCGCGTCACCGTGGGGGAGAGCAGCCCCTCGCCGGACGCAGCCGCTCGGATGGCGCGCACGATGTCGTCGGGGTCGGCGTCCTTGACGAGGAACCCGGACGCCCCCGCCTCCAGGGCCGCGAACACGTACTCGTCGAGCTCGAACGTCGTCAGCATGACCACGTGGGTGCCGGCCAGGTCGGGGTCGGCGGCGATGGTGCGCAGGGCGGTGAGCCCGTCGGTGCCGGGCATCCGGATGTCCATGAGCACCACGTCGGGCCGGTGCGCGCGTGCGGCCGCCACCGCTTCGTCGCCGTCGGCGGCCTCGCCCACCACGGTGAGGCCGGGCTCGGCCGCGACGAGGGCGCGCAGCCCCATCCGGACCAGGGCCTGGTCGTCGGTGATCAGCACGGTGATGTCGGTCACGGTCGCTCCCGGGTGGGCAGGTGGGCACGGACGAGGAAGTGGTCGCCCTCGGGCCCCGCGACGAGGGTGCCGCCGAGCGCCCCGACCCGCTCGCGCATGCCGCGCAGGCCGCCGCCCTCCGGTCCGGGGTGGGCCTGCGCGGGCAGCGGGTTGGTGACGATGATGTCCAGGCCCCGGGGCGTCCGCTCGGCGGCGACGGACACGGGCGCGCCCGGCGCGTGCCGGATCGCGTTCGTGAGCGCCTCCTGCACCACGCGGTAGGCGGCGGCCTGGGTGGCGGCGCCGATGCCCGCGGCGTCCGGCAGCGGGGCCAGGTCGACCCGGACGCCCCCGGCCCGGACCTCGGCGACCAGCGCCGGGACCGCGGCGAGGCTGGGCGTGGGCGCCAGGGGGCCGGCGTCGTCGCCGCGGAAGGCGCCGAGGGTGTGGCGGAGTTCGGCGAGGGCGTCCTTCGACGACGTGCGGATCGCCTCGAGCGAGGTGCGCGCCTGGCCCGGGTCGGCGTCCAGCACGCGCAGGGCGACGCCGGACTGCAGGGAGATCATCGACAGCGAGTGGCCGACGACGTCGTGGATCTCGCGGGCCAGCCGCAGCCGCTCCTCGGACGCCGCGCGCTCGACCGCCTCGGCCTGCTCGCGGGCCCGGGTCTGGCGCCGGCCGATGGCGAGCGCCACGAGCAGCGTGGGGATGAGCACCCACGCGAACTGGGTGCCGATCGAGGACCACATGCGCCAGTCGGTCAGGCCGAGGCCCGGGGCGTCCCACCACGTGGCCCACAGGGCGACCAGCAGCAGGGGTAGCCACGGTGCGGCGCGGTTGAGCCCGCGGGCGCGCACGAGACCCAGCGAGAGCACGAGTGCCGGCACGAACCCGCCGAAGGAGGGGCCGCCGAGCGCGCCGTAGGCGACGAGGCCGGCCACGCCGAGGAGGAAGCCCGGCAGCGGGCGGCGGTGCAGGAGCAGGATGCCCGCCATGACGGCGGCGATCGACGCGACCGCGGGGGCGGTGAAGGCCGCGTAGGCCTCGGGTGGGGGCGGCTCCATGGGCATCGGCGTCGGCTCGGTGCGCCACGACGCATCGCCGTAGTGCTGGGCGAAGGGGGCCACGCGCCAGGCGAACGCGAGCGCGACCGCCGAGCCGACGGCCCCGGCCACGGTGCGCACGCGTCGGTCCATGCGTCGAAGGCTACGACCTCGAGGGGGGCGCCGGCATCGGTCTGCGTACGTATCGCGGGGTACGTCGGGATGCGTACGCGGGGCTCGTCGAGGTTCATCGCCGGGGCCGATGGACGCGACGCGCCGCCGGCGTTGGATGGAGCCATGAACGAAGCACTGCTCCCCCTGCACGTGACCGTCGTCGGCGGCCACTTCCTGCCCGGCCTCCTGGCCCTGATCCTCTGGATCGTCCTGTTCAAGGTGTTCTTCCGTCGCGGTGGCCTCGGGCCCGTCCGCTGGGACCCTCGCCGGCGTGCCGGCGAGGAGGGGTCGGCGGGCCGCCCCCGCCACGGCTTCGGCCCCGGTGCCGCCGGGCACCGCCCCCCGTGGGCGCAGCAGTCGCCCGAGGAGGCGGCGCTGGCGACGCTGGCCGAGCGGTTGGCGTCCGGTGACATCACGCCCGACGAGTACCTCGAGCGCTCCACCGTGCTGCGCGAGGCCCGGAACCGGGGGGAGTGAGCGCCATGTGGATCATCGCCCTGGTGGCGTTCGTGGTGGTGCTCTCCCGCGTCGGGCGCCTCGGCCCCTTCGCCTGGGACCCGGCCTGGCGCACCCGTCGTGCGGCCCTGTGCGCGCCGGCGTCCCCGTCGGACCAGGCCGAACGCATCCTGGCCCGCCGCCTCGCCGACGGTGACTTCACCGTCGACGACTACTACGAGCGGCTGAGCCTGCTCCAGTCCCGCTGACCCCGTCGAAACCGTTCGCCCGGCGCCGCATCCCGGCACCGGGCGGACGGTGGCGTGTGCGGCCGACCGGGATCACGCGAGCGAAGTCGCGAGGGGATTGCCCGCGGCGTCGGTGCCCGGGTCGCGGGTCAGGAGGGCGACCACCTGGGTCAACGAGCGACCGCGCCGGGAACCCGCCACCGTGTAGGAGTCGAGCGCCCCGGTGTAGGCGATCCGGACCCGGTTGCCCGCCAGCGAGACCTCGACGCTGCCGGTGATCGCGCCCACCTCGGTGGTCATGACCCCGCCCGGTGGGGTGTCGAACCGGGCGCGGGTGAGGCGGCGCTGGACCGACGGCTTCTCCCGGGCGGCGCGTGCGGTGGGCGACGCGAGGCCGGCCACAGGTACCGGGGGCGCGGGGGCCGCCGGGGCCACCATGGGCGTACAGGCGACCAGGGCGACGAGGACGTGGAACAGGACAGGGGAGCGCATGGCGTACCTCCTGGGGGTGGGTGGTGGACGTGTCCTCGACGCTAGGGGCACGCCCGACCCGGACGCACGAGATCCGCACGCCACCCTGTGGACAACCGCCCGAGGGCTACCGGATCGGGTCGGGGCACAGCTCGCGCCGGCCGCAGCCGTCGCAGTGCTCGCCCATCCAGAACCGGTCGAACTCCTCCTCCAGACGCGCCACGAACGCCGGGTCGTCGCCGACCGCGCCGAACTCGAGGTTGCGCCGGGCCTCCGACTTCGCACCCAGCCCGGCGCCGGTGAAGTTCGCCGACCCGGTGTAGCCCAGCCGCCCGTCGACGATCACCATCTTCCAATGGCTGCGCGGGCAGATCTGCAGCTCCAGACCGCCCTCGACCAGGCCGGGCAGCGCGTCGAAGCTCTCCCGGAACGCCCGCGACGGCACCTCAGCGTGGATCACCCGGAACTGCACCCCGCGCGCGGCCATGCGGGCGAACTCCTCCAGCACCGGCCGGTAACGGCGGCGCGGCCCGGCCACGTACATGTCCTTGAGGTTCGCCGTCGCGATCCACACCGACCGCTCGGCGCGCAGCACCCCCTCGGTGATCACGCGCCGGTGCAGTTCCTCACCCGACAACCAGTCGACCCCCACGAACCCGGACGCCCCGCCCTCAGTTCCTGCTCTGCCGCGCGCCGCGCCACAGGTCGATGCCGCCGTTGACGGCGTGCTCGTCGATCGCCTCGAGCTCGGAGTCGGTGAACGTCAGGTTGTCGAGCGCGCCCAGGTTGTCGAGCAGCTGCTCGGGCCGCGAGGCGCCGATCAGCACCGAGGTGACCCGCTCGTCACGCAGCCCCCACGCCAGCGCCATCTGGGCCAGCGACTGCCCGCGCCCGGCGGCGATGTCGTTCAGCGCACGGATGTGGCCGAGGGCCTCGTCCGACAGCAGGTTCTCGCCCAGCGACTTGCCCTGGGTGGCCCGCGAGCCCTCGGGCACGCCGTCGAGGTAGCGCGAGGTGAGCATGCCCTGGGCCAGCGGCGAGAAGGCGATGCAGCCGGCGCCGACCGACTCCAGGGTGTCGAGCAGCCCGTCCTCGACCCAGCGGTTGAGCATCGAGTAGGAGGGCTGGTGGATCAGCAGCGGCGTCCCGAGGTCGGCCAGGATGCGCGCGGCCTCGGCGGTCAGCTCGGGAGAGTACGACGAGATGCCCACGTAGAGCGCACGCCCGGTCCGGACGATGTGGTCGAGCGCCCCGATCGTCTCCTCGAGCGGGGTGTCGGGGTCGGGGCGGTGGTGGTAGAAGATGTCGACGTAGTCGAGCCCCATCCGCTTCAGCGACTGGTCGCAGGAGGCGATGAGGTACTTCCGGGTGCCGCCGATGCCGCCGTAGGGGCCGGGCCACATGTCCCACCCGGCCTTGGACGAGATCACCAGCTCGTCCCGCAACCCCGCGAAGGAGCCGCGCAGGTGGCGTCCGAAGTTCGTCTCGGCCGAGCCGTACGGCGGGCCGTAGTTGTTGGCCAGGTCGAAGTGGGTGACGCCGCGGTCGAACGCGGTCTCGAGGATCGCCTTCTGCCGCTCGAACGGCACGTCGTCGCCGAAGTTGTGCCACAGGCCCAGGCTGATCGCGGGCAGCTTCAGGCCCGACCGCCCGATGGGGCGGTACTGCATGGTGTCGTAGCGGTCGTCGGCCGGTCGGTACATGGTGGTCCCCCAAGTCGTTGAGGGTTCCATCCTGTCACCCGGACGCCGCGGGCGTGGTCAGTCCTCGCGCGCCTCGCGGGTGGCCTTCTCGTTGGCCTTCTGGAGCGCCTCGACGAGTTCGGCCTTGGTCATCCGCGAGCGGCCCTTCACGTCGAGCCGGCGGGCCAGGCCGAGCAGGTGCTCCTTGGTCGCGTTGGCGTCGACCCCGCCGGCGCTCTGGCCGCCGGACGGCCCACCGCGCTCGGCCCGCTCGTCCGAGGGGCCCGGCTCGTCCTTGGCCTCCCAGCGGTCGCCCACCTTCTCGTGCGTGTGCTTGACCGCCGCCCAAGCGGTGCGCTGGGCACGTTCCTCGTCGCCGTCGTAGGACTCGATCGCCGCGTCGTAGGTGTGCGCGTAGGTCCGTTGCGCCTGGTCCGACGAGCGCTCGAGGGTGGACGGCAGCTCCGACTTCTTCGCGGAGCCGTCCTTGTTGGTCTTCGGCATGGCCCCTCCTCCGCCTGTGACCCTACGCTGGGCCCACCGATCTGACGAGGGCTGACGAGGGAGCACGATGGCCAGGCCGCTGGAGCAGAACATGGGCCCCGAGGCGATGCAGCGCGCCACGGGCCGCACGCACGAGGAATGGCGGGTCGTGCTCACCGAGGCCGGCGCGATGGCGTGGGACCACCCCACGATCGCCAGGCACCTCGTCGAGCAGCACGGCGTCGACGGTTGGTGGGCCCAGGCCATCACGGTCGACTTCGAGCAGGCCTGCAAGGGACGCCTCCACGGCCAGCGCGCCGACGGCACGTTCTCCACGCAGAAGACCATGACGATCCCGGGCGAGCCCCTGGACGCCCTCGCCGCCGTCGCCTCCGTCGTCACCGCCCGCCACGGGGAGGCCCACGGCCAGAACTTCACCACGGCCATGCCGAACGTGCGCTGGCGCCTGCCCGACGGCACGCGGCTCTCGGCGTCGGTGCAGGGCCGCAACAGGACCGGCAGCCCGGTGAACCTGACCTGGGAGAGGCTGCGCACCGCCGAGGCCGCGCTGCTGGCCAAGGCCGAGCTCGAGGACATCCTCACCGAGGCGCGCCATGGGCATGGCTGAGCGCGCCCGCGCCTCCTGGGAACGCGTCGCGCCCGACTACGACACCGCCACCGCCGGCCTCGAACGCCGCTTCCTCGCGCCCAGCCGGCCGTGGGTGTGCGGCCGCGCGTCGGGCGAGGTGCTCGAGGTCGCGATCGGCACGGGCGCCAACCTGCCGTACTACGCCGACGGCGTCCGGCTGACCGGCCTGGACGCCGACCCGACGATGCTGGACGCCGCCCGCCGCAAGGTGCGCGTGGGCGGGTACGACGTCACCCTGGTCGAGGGGGACGCGCTGGCCCTCCCGTTCGCCGACGCCTCCTTCGACGCGGTCGTGTGCACCTTCGCGCTGTGTGGGGTGCCCGACGAGCGGGCCGCCCTGCTCGAGATGGTGCGGGTGCTCCGCCCCGGCGGCGACCTGCTGCTGGCCGACCACGTCGCGGCGTCCAACCCCGTCGTGCTCGCGCTCGAGCACGCGGTGACCGCCGTCACCGCCCGCAGCCACGGCGAGTACTTCACCCGCCGCCCCCGGCTGGTCGTGGACGCCCTCGGCCTGCCCGTCGTCGCCAGCCGCCGGCGGACCTTCGGCGCCCTGGAGGAGGTCCACGCCCGGACCCCCGCCCGTGGCGCGGCCGCGGCCTGACTGCCACAATCGCGTCCCATGGCCGAACCGCGCACGCTGCCGTCCCCGCTCGACCGACTCCGGCTGCCCGTCGTGGCCGCCCCGATGTTCCTCGTCTCCAACCCCGACCTCGTGGTCGCCTGCTGCAAGGCCGGCGTGGTGGGGTCGTTCCCCGCGCTCAACCTCCGCACCACCGAGGACCTCGACGGTTGGCTCTCCACCATCGAGGAGCGCCTCGAGCCCGACGACGCCCCGCACGCGGTGAACCTGATCGTGCACGGGTCCAACGCCCGGGTGCGCGACGACCTGGCGATCCTGGGCAGGCACCGGGTCCCGATCGTGATCACCTCCCTCGGCGCGGTGACCGAGGTGGTCGAGGCCGTGCACTCCTGGGGCGGCATCGTGCTGCACGACGTCACCAACGAACGCCATGCGCGCAAGGCCGCCGCGGCCGGCGTCGACGGGCTGATCCTCGTCTCGGCCGGGGCCGGCGGCCACGCGGGCACCATCTCGCCGTTCGCCCTGATGGCCGAGGTGCGCGACTGGTTCGACGGGCTGATCCTGCTCGCGGGCGCGCTCTCGACCGGCGCCGACGTGCTGGCCGCCCGCGCGATGGGCGCCGACCTGGCCTACCTGGGTACCCGCTTCATCGCGACCGCCGAGGCGGGCGCCTCGGAGGGCTACAAGGACATGCTCGTCGAGGCCGGCTCGGGCGACATCGTGCACACCCCCTCGGTCAGCACCATCCCCGCCAACTTCCTGCGGGCGTCGCTGGAGGCGGCCGGCTACGACCTCTCCGCCGTCCCGGGTAGCGTCGACCTCGCCCACCTCACCGACCCGACCGAGGCGCACGCGAAGGCGTGGCGCGACGTCTGGTCCGCGGGACACGGGGTGGCCGCGATCACCGACGTGCCGCCGGTCGCCGACCTCGTCGACCGGCTCGAGGCCGAGTACGACGCGGCCCTGGCCCGCCTGGTCGCGCCCGTGGCGGAGTGATCCGGCCCTAGGTGGTTCCACCTTGACCGGACCCCACGCACACCGACGCTTGGTGCCCCGGGCCGACTGGTCGGACGCGCCTCCCCCTGGTCGCGAGGCATTGCCCCCCGTCGGACCCCACCGACAGGATCGGTCGTGTCCGGCATCGGCAACGTGTACCGCGCCGAACTGCTCTGGCGCGCAGGGATCGACCCGCACACCCCCGGATCGTCCATCGACGCCGAGACGCTGGCCGCCCTCTGGGACGACGCCGGCGACCTGCTGGCCGTCGGGCTCGGGGCCGGCTGGATAGTCGCGCACCCCGATCAGGTCGCCGAGGCGAAGCGCCTGCTCGCCCGCGGCGAAGACGTCCCCCGGTGGGCGAAGCGCTACGCGGTCTACCGGCGACGCGGCCTCCCCTGCCCGCGCTGCGGGACGCCCGTGGCGTCCGAACGGCTGGGGCTCCAGACGATGTACTGGTGCCCCGGCTGGCAGGAGTACCCGTAGCCTGAACCGCCCGCCCCGTAGGGCATGATCGGACCATGCAGAGCAGCCAGCACCACCCCAGCGAAGGCGTCCGCGCGCCGTTCGACGCCACGATGGCACGCGTGGGGAGGCTGCCATGACCGAGTTCACCGAGTGCGATGTCCTCGTCGTCGGCGCCGGACTGGCCGGCCTGGCCTGCGCGCAGCGCCTCGTGGACCGCGGCCGCGACGTGATCGTGCTGGAGTCCGCGGACCGCGTCGGCGGGCGGGTGACCAGCGACGACGTCGACGGCTTCATCGTCGACCGAGGCTTCCAGGTGCTCAATCCGGCGTACCCCAGCCTCGCCGAGGTCGTGCCGGTCGGACGCCTCGGGCTTCGGCCCTTCCCCCGCGCGATCGCCGTCCGCCGCACCGACGGCCTGTCCACGCTGAAGGACCCGACCCGCGATCCGTTCGCCCTGGCCGGTGACCTGAGCAGCGGCCTGGTCACGCTCGGCTCCGCCGGGTTGGGGGCATTCTTCGCCCGCGCCGCCGCGGTCGATGAGCCCTACCGTCGGGCGTTCGACGTCGCTCGCTTCACCGGTCCCCTTCGCGACGAGGTGGTCGAGCCCTTCCTCGCCGGCGTGATCTGCGAGGACCAGGGCGCCACCTCGTCCCGGTTCGTCTCGTGGCTCCTGCGCCTGTTCGCCCAGGGAACACCCGGCGTCCCCGCCCGCGGTATGAGGGCGCTGCCCGAACTGCTCGCCCGGGGCCTCGACGTGCGGCTGAACACGCCGGTGACCGAGGTCGCCAGCGGCACGGTGCGGACGGACGGCGGAGCCTTCGCCGCCCGCAGCGTGGTGCTCGCGGCCGGCCCCGGGTGTGCGCACCTCGCGCCCAGCGCGTCGGTCGAGTGGCACGGCACGCGGACATTCTGGTTCGCGTGCGACGCAGCTCCGGCGTCCGATGCCCGCATCCACGTGGACGGACGCCGCACCGGTCCGGTCACCACCACCTGCGTCACCTCGCTCGCCGCGCCCTCCTACGCCCCGGACGGGCGTCACCTCGTTCCCGCGCTCACGCTCACCGAGCGGGGCGTGGCCTCCGAGCAGGACGTCCGCAGCCACCTGGCCGAGATCTACGGGGTGCCGACCGACGGCTGGGAGGTGGTCGCCGTGCACGACCTCCCGCACACCGTTCCCGCGGTCCGCCCGCCCTACGACACGGGCCGCCGCGTGGAACGCCGCGACGACCGGACCCTCATCTGTGGCGACCTGATGGGGAACGCGTCCACCGAGGGAGCGCTGGCGTCCGGCCTGGCGTCCGCCGACGCGATCCTCGCCTGAGGCGCCGAGTCTGCGGCGGCTACGGCAGGGCCCGTTCCGAGGCGGTTTGGGCCCCACCCGGTGTGCACTTCGAGCTCACGGAACTATCGCCACAGCGATGGGATCGCCGCCTCGAAGTGCACACCCGGGGGGTCGGGCGTGGATACCGACCGAAAGTCAGCCGTTCAGCAGCGTGCTGAAGTCGGGGACGTTGGCGAACTCGTCAGCGTAGTCGACCGCGGGGTTGCGCTCGATGAGCTCGGTGAACTCGGTCCCGGCGCGTTGGACGCGGCGCGCGAGGCCCGACTCCTTGGTGCCCCAGTCGTCGGTGGCGGCGAACACGCCGGTCGGCGCGACGGCGGCCTTCAGGTAGAAGAACATCGGCAGCATGGTCTGGTCGATCGCCAGGCTGTGCCGGGCCGTCCCTCCGGTGGCGGCCATGAGCACCGGACGCCCCTTGAGCACGCCCTCGTCCAGCAGGTCGAAGAACAGCTTGAACAGGCCGCTCACGCCCGCGTTCAGCACCGGGCTGACCGCGATGACGCCGGACGCCGTGCCGACCAGGCCGAACGCCTCCTGCAGCGCCTTGTTGGGCACGTGCGAGGAGTAGTAGGTGGCCAGGTCGACCGCGAGGTCGCGCAGCTCGAGGACCTTGACCTCCGGCGTCGGGGTGCCTGCGGCGGTCATGGCCTTGACGGTGGCCTCGGCGAGGCGGTCGCCGAGCATGCGGGAGCTGGACGGCGTCCCCATGCCGGCGCTGATGACGAGGAGGTGGGACATGTCAGTTGGCTCCCTTCAGGGCGGCCTCGTAGGGCGACTGGCCCGTGACGTCGTCGACGCCCACGGTGCGGTGCTCGGTCAGCGTGCCGGCGACGCGGGCCTTCTCGACCAGCGACGCGTGGGTCGGCGCCTCCGGGATGTGCGCGGGGCGGCCCTCGGCGTA
>NZ_JACJFX010000014.1:0-76389 GCF_014164675.1 Propioniciclava sp. MC1683
CTACCGAGGCGTCACGAAGAACGACAACTGGCTCCACCAACGAGTCGCGGCGATCAACCTCCGCCGCCTCCTGAACCTCGGCCTCAGCTTCGGCAACACCGGCTGGGCGATCGCCTGACCAGCCCCGGAACGAGCTTGAACACCAAACCACACGGGTCCACCACGACCCTCAGACAAGCGCGACGACCCCGCTGTCGCACTCAACTGCGCTGACTCACACTCGCGGCTCGACAGCCGCGGCGGCGTCCCACCCGCCACCCACGTCCAACCCGCCGTCAGATAGACGCCTTGTTCAGCAGGCTCCTAGACTGCCGTGCACACGGGCGAGAGGGGCAGCCATGGCCAGCATCGTTCTCGCGGCGCACGACGAGGCGGCGGTAATCGGGCCCACCCTAGACGCCCTGCGTGCGGACGCCGGCGACACGGCAGAGATCATCGTCGTCGCCAACGGCTGCACCGACGACACCGCGGACGTCGCCCGCCGCCACGGCGCCACCGTCGTCGAAGTGCCCGAGGCGGGCAAGGCTGCGGCCCTCAACGCCGGGGACGCGGTCGCCACGTCGTTCCCCCGCCTCTACCTCGACGCCGACATCGCGGTTCCCCCCGGCACGGTGCAGGCGCTGGTGGATGCCCTCGCCTCAGGAGCGCTGGCGGCCGTGCCGGCCCGCCGTCTCGTGCTCGACGGGCGTCCGACACTGGTGCGGGCCTACCACCTCATCCAGGCCCGCCTGCCCGTCTTCCGCGACGGCCTGTTCGGGCGCGGCCTCATCGCCCTGTCGGAGGAGGGGCGTTCGCGGTTCGACACCTTCCCGCTCATGGTCGCCGACGACCTGTTCCTGGACTCGCTCTTCGCTCCTCACGAGCGCGTCCTCGTGGCGGCGGTGGAGGTCCCGGTCGAGACACCGCGCAGCACCGGCGCCCTGCTCCGGCGGCTGGTCCGGGTGCGGCGCGGGAACGCCGCCATGCGGGCGGCGGCGGCGTCCGGGCTGGTCGGGGGTCAGGTGCGGCCGGCCGCCCGCTGGTCGTGGCTGACCGACGTCGTGCGCGCCGAACCGCGCCTCGCTCCCGCGGGGCTCGCGTACGCGGGGTTGAGCCTGGCGGCAGCCGTCGGCGCTCGCCGCGGCTCGCGCGGCGACCTCCACTGGGGCCGGGACGCCTCCACCCGTGGGGGTGCCGAAGTTCGGCCGGGTCGTCTGCGGGTCGGTCTCATGGGCGTCCAGTGCGACTCGGCCAACCTGGGGTTGGCCGCGCTGGCGTACGGCGCGGTCGCGCTCGCGGACGCCGCCGCTCCCGGCGAGACCGACATCACGCTCTTCTCCGACAACTCGGACGCCGCGCTGGCCCGGATGGCCGCCGATCTGGGGCTTGCGGCTGAGCGGCTCACGGCCGTCCCGTTCCGCCGCAAGCAACCCGCGGCGTGGCTGCGGACCCTGCGTGAGATGCGCCGGTGCTCGATGATCTGGGACTTCACCGGGGGAGACAGTTTCTCCGACCTGTACGGCACCCGCCGCATCGCCCGCAAACTGCTGGACAAGGAACTCGCCCTCCGCAGCGGCACACCGCTGGTGCTCGCCCCCCAGACGTACGGGCCGTTCCGGCACCGCGCGACGCTGCCCTGGGTGCGCCACGTGCTCCAGGGTGCGGCGCTGGTGGTGACGCGCGACGAACTCTCGCGGGACTTTCTCGCGCAGGTGACACCACGCGACGTCGTGGTCGCGACCGATGTGGCGATGGCCCTTCCCTGGGACGCCCGTCCCGACGCGGACACCCTCCCGGACGCGAGCCCCCGCCGCGTGGGGGACGCCTCCCCGGGCGCGCGGCGTCCGCGGATCGGCCTCAACGTGTCGGGGCTGCTGTGGAACGGCGGGTACACCGGGCGGAACCAGTTCGGCCTGGTCGCCGACTACCGCGCGTACTGCCGCGGGCTCGTCGAGGCCCTGCTCGCCGACGGGGCGCAGGTGCACCTCGTGTCGCACGTCCTGTCGCGCGGGGACGCCGACGACGAGGATGACGTGGCGGCGGCGCGGGCCCTGCTGGCCGACCTGCAGCTAGGGCCTGGGATAGACCCCGCGCCCGAGCCTGGCGAGGGCCCGTCACGCTGCGTGCTCGCGCCCGCCTTCGCGAGCCCGGTCGAGGCCAAGTCGTACATCGCGACCCTGGACGCGTTCGTCGGGTCCCGCATGCACGCCACCATCGCGGCGTTCAGCAGCGGGGTGCCGTGCGTGCCGGTTGCGTACAGCCGCAAGTTCGCCGGTCTGTTCGGCAGCCTCGGATACCCCGTCCTGGTGGACCTCACCCGCCTCGACACCGGCCCCGCGGTGACGGAGACGCTCGCGTACCTGCACCGTCTCCCCGAACTCACCGCGCAGGTCCGTGCCGGCGCCCGGGAGGCCACCGAGCGCCTCGGCGCCTTTACGGACGCGGTGGCGTCGTTGTCTCGGAGGTGACAGCCTCGTTACGTCCCGACAGGCGGTTGGGGGCGGTGTTAGGCTTCCGGGCAACATCCGCTCAGCAGCGCGAGGGGGGGGGCTGCCATGGACCTGGCCGACGGCATCCGGGTCGTGCTGCGACGCTGGCTGATCGTCCTGATCGGGCTGGCCCTCACCCTCGGCGCGGCCTACCTGGTCTACACCCGCTCACCCCAGTCGTACCAGACGAGCGCCCGCCTGCTGCTCCTGCTGCCGCCCGGCGCCCAGGGCGGCGAGCTGCCGAACAGCCCCTTCCTGTACCTGCCCAACGGGCTCAACGTGCTCGCCGGGCACGTTGCGATCGCGCCCAACACCCAGGCGTTCCGGCGCGCCATGGTCGAGGACGGCTACACCGCGGGTTACCAGGTGGGCGTCGACCCCGGCGATCCGATCATCACGGTCACCGTCTCCGGTGGCGACCCGGACGGCGTCATCGAGACCCGGGACGCCCTGATCGAGCGACTCACCGACGAACTCGACCGCGTTCAGGACGAGGAGTCGGTGCCCGACCGCCAGCGGGCCCACTTCCGCACCGCGGGGCTCAACGACGCAGCAGCGCCCATGGGGGGCAACAAACTCCAGGGGGCCGCCGCCACCGTGGCGATCGGCGGCCTGCTGACCCTCCTCGTGGCATTCCTGGTCGACCGGCGCCGGCTCCGTCCGGCGGCCAGGGCCGGCAAGGCGGAGCCGCGTGTCCCGGCCGACTGACGCGGACGAGCCGTCCGCCACGTCGCGGTCGCGCCGCGGCCGCGTCGGCGCGCTGCTGGAGCGTATGGTGCGCCGGGGCAGCCACCTGCCGGCGATTCTCGTACCCATGGCCTACGTCACGCTTCTCCTGCTGTTGCCCAGCCGGCTCGTGGTGCCGCAGATCGGAGCGCCCGGGACGCCGGCGAACCTCGTGGCGATCACCGGTCTCGTCGTCTGGGTCTGCCTGACCGTCGGAGGGCTGAACGGCCGCAAGGGCTGGACGCCGACGCGCGCCACCGTCGCCCTGTTCACCCTGGCTGTGTTGGCCAGCCTCCTGAGCGGAAACCAGTACGGCTGGTACCAGCCGGCCGACATCCACCAGCGATCCGATCGCCTGTGGCGTTCGGTGCCGCTCGATCAGCTCAGCGTGGCGCTGGACAGCGCGGGCGCCCGCGGTCTCCTGGCCCTGGCGGGATGGATGGGCGTCCTGCTGCTCACGGCCGAGGCCGTCCGGTCGTGGCGTGACCTCGAGCGGGTCGTCGGCTGGGTGGTCGGGTGCGCCACGGTGGTCGCGGTGCTCGGCGTCTACCAGTACTTCACGGGCGACAACGTGGCGGCCTGGTACCGGATCCCCGGGCTGTCGACGATCCTCGAGCAGAACACCTTCACCCGGTCGGTGGTCAACCGGGTCGTGGTCACGGCCGGACACCCCATCGAGCTGGGCGTCGTGATGTCCGCCCTGCTGCCGCTCGCTCTCCACCGCGCCCTGCACCGTCGAACCGTCATGGGCTGGGCCCAGAGCGCGATGATCGGGGTGGTCGCCCTGATGTCGGTGTCGCGGTCGGCGGTCGTCGTGATGGCCGTGGCCCTCCTGGTGCTGTTCCTCGGGTGGCCACCCCGCCGGCGCCTCGCCGCGCTCGTCATCCTGCCCGTGGCCGCGGTCGTCGCCCGCGCCGCCCTGCCGGGGCTGCTGGGCACGATCCAGTCTCTGTTCACGAATCTCGCCGACGATCCGAGCGTCGCAGGGCGGACGGCTGACTACGACATCGTGGCCCGGGCGGTCTCGGAGCGTCCGCTGTTCGGCCAGGGCCTGTTCACCTGGGTGCCCTTCTACTTCCGGACGATCGACAACCAGGCCCTCATGTTCCTCCTCGAGCTGGGCATCGTCGGGACGGCAGCCTTCGGTCTGCTCGTCGCCACCCACCTCGCGCTGGCGCTGGTGGCCCGGTCACGGCTCGCGGACGACCGCGCCCGCGATCTGGCGCTGGCGGTGGCCGCCGGGCTGTTCGGCATCCTCGCCAGCTATGTCACGTTTGACGCCCTCAGCTTCCGCCTCGTGGCGGGCATCACCTTCCTGCTGGCCGGTCTCGCCGGCGGCGGCTGGCACGTCACGCGGGATCCGTCCCGCTCCACCGGTGTGCTCCGCGACGCCGGCCAACGCAACCCCCGCCGGGCTCTCGAGCCCCTCAGCGAAACCGTTTGAGGGTGGTGACGACCGACCGCCGGACCCGCGCGGCGGCCGGCGGAGCGCCCGTGGCAAGGGCGGTCACCGTCCCGGTGGTCCAACCCCGGGTGTAGGAGTGGCGCGGCTGCAGCCAGGCGCCGGCCCGGGCCGGGGCCGCGTCGCTGGTGTACACGGTCCGGTACCCGCGCAGCGCCCGTAGCACGCGCCGGTCGTAGCTGCCGAACGGGATGGCGAACCGTTCCACCGGACCGCCCGAGGCGTCCTGCAGGGCGCGCCGCGACGCGTCCGCCTCGCGCGCCAGCTCGTCCGCCCCGGCCCGCCGCAGATCGACGTGCGCCCAGCCGTGGCTGCCGATCCCCATGCCGGCCTCGCGCAGTGCCCGGAGGTCGACGGCGCTGAGGTAGCCGGGCAGGCCGGTGCGTCCCGCGCACGCGTGGAAGGTGGCCGTCAGGCCCCGCCGGAGCAGCTCCGGCAGCGCATGCCGGACGTCGCTGGCGTTGCCGTCGTCGAAGGTCACCTCGACCGGAACGCCCGACGCGCGGAGATCGGCGACCTCGTCGACCAGCGAGGGCCACAGCGCGTCCGGGCACCAGTAGGGACGCTCGTCCGCAGGGACGTCGGGCCCGGGCTCCCCGATGCCGTGGAAGGTCAGCACCGTGACGTGCCCGCCCCGGCCCGCACCGCTCATGCGGGCCGGCCCCGACGGATGAGGAAGGTGCGCAGGCCGTCGGTGTCGCGCAGGTCCACGTACGGTCGGCCCAACGCGTCGACGCCTGCCGGCGGCTCGTCGGCCGGGGCAGGCTCCGCCGCAGCCCGGGCCGAGGAGTCCCCCGTCCCCCGGAAGCCGGTCAGCTCGTCGTAGACCCCGACGTAGGCCCGCGACTGCGGCCGCCAGTCGAGCTCCGCGACCACGCGCCGGCGGGCGCGCAGGCCCATCTCCTCGCGCAGCCCGGGGTCGTCGAGGAGACGCTCGACGGCGTCCGCGAACGCCCCGATGTCACCACTGGGCACGTAGAGGACGCTGTCGCCGCCCGAGACGCGCGTCTCGACGAGGTCGAAGGACACCGACGGCAGGCCGTAGGCCATGTACTCCATGGTCTTGTTCATCGTCGACACGTCGTTCAGCGGCGTCTTCAGGTCAGGGCTCAGGCCGATGTCCGCGGCGCTTAGCCGGGAGGCGATCTCGTCACGGTCGACGCGTCCGGTGAAGGTCACCCACGGGTCGAGCCCCATGTCGCTGCACTGCCTGCGCAGGTCCTCGAGGCAGTCGCCGAACCCCATGAGCGTCGCGTGCACGTCACGGCGTCCGCGGCGGCGCAGTTCGTCCATCACGAGGAGCAACTGGTCGACCCCGTCCTGTGGGCCCATGATGCCGAGGTAGACCAGCTCGTGGGGTTTGTCGCCCGTCGTCTCGACGCGCAGGGGGCGCATGGCGTGGGTGTCGGGGCCGCTCCTCACGACCGTCACCAGGTGCGGTGCCAGCCCACCGCGCTCGATGGCGATCCGTCGGTACGACTCGTTGGTGGAGATCACGCGGTCCGCCGCCCGGAAGGTCATGCGTTCCAGCCACAGCAGGCCCCGGTACAGCGCCTTTCCCTTAGCGCCGGTGGGCTGCCCGAACCTGGACAGGTACAGCTCCGGGTTGAGGTCGTGGTGGTCGAAGATGAACCGGACGCCGGCGGGTCGCCACAGTCGGGCGAGCAGCCAGTACGTGTCGGGTGGGTTGCAGGCCTGCAGGATGGTGAAGGGCCGACGCGCGCGGACCACGAGACTCAGGATCGCGGTGCGCAGCCAGCAGTAGGCGAACTCGATTGCGTACCCCGGCAGCCCCTCGGCCTGCGGTGGCGGTGCGTACTTGTAGAGATGCACGCCGTCGATCACCTGGCGCGCTGGGTCGCCGGGGCCCTTGGGGCAGATGACGCTGACCTCGTAGCCGTGGGACGCCAGTGCCTGGCACTCGAGCCAGACGCGACGGTCAAAGGGGACGGGCAGGTTCTGCACGATGATCAGCACGTGCGGCCGGGCGGCCTGCCGCGGCGCCCTCACCGACTGGTCCATGTCTGATGGTAGCGCCAGCGCAGGCCCGCTCGGTCAGGGCGGGAACCCAACTGGCGGAGGATACGAGATTCGAACTCGTGAGGGCGTGAACCCAACCCGGTTTCCAACCGAGCGCCATAGGCCTCTAGGCGAATCCTCCGTCGGACATGGTAACCGATCCCCGCGGTGCGGCCCAATCGGGTGCCGGTCGTTGACGTGGGCGCCCCGACCCCGTCGAATGGGGGCATGCGCATCGCCCTGGCCCAGATCGTCGCGAGCACCGAGCCGGACGCCAACCTCGACCTCGTCCGCGAGCACGTCGCCCGCGCGAAGGACGCCGGCGCGGAGCTCGTCGTGTTCCCCGAGGCCACCATGGCCAGCTTCACGACGCGGTCGGCCGCCGTGGCGCAGCCGGTGGACGGGGAGTGGGCCCGCGGCGTCCGGGATGCCGCGCGGGAGCACGGCATCGCCGTCGTGGTCGGCATGTTCACGCCGGGCGCGGACGGCAAGGCCCGCAACACGCTCCTGGTGGTCGACGCGGTGGGGGAGCTGGTTGCGACCTACGACAAGATCCACCTCTTCGACGCGTGGGGCTTCGAGGAGTCCCGCCACATGGAGGCCGGGGACACCCCGGTTGTGGTCGAGGTCGGCGGCGTGCGGTTCGGGTTGGCGACCTGCTACGACGTGCGCTTCCCCGAGCTGTTCAAGCACCTCGCCAACGCCGGGGCCGAGGTCATCCTCGTGCCGACCTCGTGGGCGAACGGACCGCGCAAGGCCGAGCAGTTCCGCGCGCTGTGCGTCGCGCGGGCGCTGGACAGCACCTGCTTCATCCTCGCCGCCGGACAGGCCGACCCCGCGACCGTGGGCATGGAGGTGAAGAAGGGGTCGCCGACGGGCATCGGCCACAGCGTCGCGGTCAGCCCCCTCGGCGAGGTGCTGGCCGAGGGCGGCGAGGCGCCCGAGCTGGTCGTCGTCGACGTGGACGCCTCGACGATCGAGGAGTCCCGCGGGCGGCTCCCGGTGCTGGCGACCTCGCGTTTCGGCATCGCCGTGCCCTGATATGCTGGATGTCGGGTCCCCGCGCGGTGGTACCTCGCCCAACTCCCCCAGGGCCGGAAGGCAGCAAGGGTCAGTGAGCTCTGTCAGGTGCGCGGGGGCCCTTTCACGTCCCCGGTCGTCATCCCCACCGGCCCGGCGGTTTGTCGGGGCGACCCAGTAGGGTGCGGAGCGTGGGACAAGACGTGATGGGTGGCCTGTTCGACGACGACGAGGGCGACGTCGTCGATGACGGCCTGCCGGCCTACGAGCAGGATGGGCCCGACCTCTTCGGCACCGAGCCCGACGAGTTGATCCTGCCCACCGAGCCGACGCCGGTCGACGACCCCGAGATGGACGTCCCGCTCGACGAGTACGACGAGATCCCGATCGATCCGGAGGAGTCCGACGAGGCGGACGCCGAGGCCATGGCGCTGGTCGCCGAGCCCGCGGCGTCCGAACCGGTCGAGTTGGCCCCGCCGCCCGCCGCCAAGGCACCGACCCCACCCGCGCGTCCGGACGCCCCGCTGGCCCTGTACCGCCGCTACCGCCCCGACACCTTCGACCAGGTGATCGGGCAGGAGCACGTGACCGTGCCGCTGCAGCGGGCCCTCACGAACAACCGCGTCAACCACGCCTACCTGTTCAGCGGCCCGCGTGGCTGCGGCAAGACCACCAGCGCGCGCATTCTCGCCCGCTGCCTGAACTGTGAGCAGGGCCCCACGCCGACGCCGTGCGGCACCTGCCAGAGCTGCCGCGACCTGGCGCGCGGCGGGGCGGGCAGCATCGACGTGATCGAGATCGACGCCGCCTCGCACGGTGGCGTGGACGAGGCGCGCGACCTGCGCGAGCGGGCGTTCTTCGCCCCCGTGCACAGCCGCTACAAGATCTACATCATCGACGAGGCGCACATGGTCACGCCGCAGGGCTTCAACGCCCTGCTGAAGGTGGTGGAGGAGCCTCCGCCCCACGTGAAGTTCATCTTCGCCACGACCGAGCCCGAGAAGGTCATCGGCACGATCCGCTCGCGCACGCACCACTACCCGTTCCGGCTGGTGCCGCCGCGCACGCTGACCGCCTACCTGTCCGAGCTGTGCACCGCCGAGGGCGTGTCGGTCGACGACGCCGTGCTGCCGCTGGTGGTGCGCGCCGGCGCCGGGTCGGTGCGTGACTCGCTGTCGGTGCTCGACCAGCTGCTCGGTGGCGCGGCCGAGTCGGGCGTCAGCTACCAGCAGGCCACGCGGCTGCTGGGCTACACGCCCGACAGCCTCCTCGACGAGATCATGGACGCCTTCGCCGCCGGCGACTCCCACGGCGTGTTCGCGTGCATCGACAAGGTCATCGAGGTCGGCCAGGACCCGCGCCGCTTCGCCGAGGACCTCCTGCGCCGCCTCCGCGACCTCATCGTCATCGCCGCCGTGCCCGACGCCCTCGCCACCGGCCTGGTCGACGTGGCCGCCGACCAGGGCGAGCGGCTCACCACGCAGGCCAACGGCATGGGTCCGGGCGAGCTGGCCCGCGCGGCCGAGGTGATCGCCAAGGGCCTCACCGACATGCGCGGCACGACCGCCCCGCGCCTGCACCTCGAGCTGATGTGCGCCCGCGTGCTGCTGCCGGGTGCCGACGTCGACGAGCGCGGGGTCCACGCACGTTTGGACCGCATCGAGCGCCGCCTGCAGATGGCGGCCGGCGCCGAGTCGCACGCGCCCCGGCCCGAACGGTCGGACGCCCCGGCCCCGGCCCCGGATCCCGCGCCGGCCCCGTCGCCGCAGCCCGAGCCGGGTCCCCGGTCACGGCCCGAGGCCCCCGCCCAGCCCGACCCGTGGCAGGCGCCGCCCCAGCCCCCGGCTCCCGCGCCGCGGCCCGAGCCGCAGCGGCAGGCCCCGCCGCCTCCGCAGCCGGTGCCCCCGGCCGCACCCGCGGCGTCCGGCGCCGGTGACCCGGCGGTGCTCACCACCGCGCAGGTGCGCGGGCGCTGGCCCGAGGTGCTCGACGCGATCAAGAAGCGCCGCCGCGTCACCTGGATCGTGGTGCGCGAGAACGCGCAGGTGCACGACTTCACCGACGGCGTGCTGACGCTGGCGTTCAACAACCCCGGCGCTCAGGAGAGCTTCTCGCGCGGCGGCAGCGACCAGGTGGTGCGCGAGTCGGTCCTCGAGGTGCTGGGGGTGGCGCCGACGATCCGGGCGATCGCGGGCAACGAACCGCCGCCCCCGCCGGCGCCGGCCTACCAGAGCGCCCCGGCTCCCGAGCCGGTGCAGCAGCAGCCCCCGGCCGCGGCGCCGCCGTCCCCGGGCGCCGAGCAGGCGCGGGCCAACATCCAGGCCACGCAGGTCGGCCCGATCGACGAGGAGGCCGAGGCCCAGGAGTCGCCCGACGACATCGACCTCGACGACGATGGTGCGGGCGCCGACGAGTTGCTGGCCAAGCACCTGGGTGCCGAGCTGATCGGCGAGGAGGAGCCCGAGCTCTGACCGCTCGTGCGCGCCCGCGTCAGCGGGGGCGCGTGTCGGGCGCGGCCGGGAGTGCGGGTCGTGGGTTGGCGCAGTACCCGAAGGCGGGGCCTCCGCCGGAGTGGTAGCTGGCGACCTCGCCCTGCACCTCGAGCAGCAGGCGGCGGCCCGGCACGAGGGCCTGCGTGTACATCATCCCCGGCTGCGGGCACCCGATGCTGCCGTCGGGCCAGGTGACGTCGGCGTACTCCACGACGCTCACCTCGTCGGGGGCCACGCCGCGGCGTTCGGCCACGGCCGCGATCGCCTCCCTGACACCCGGGAGCTCCAGCACGTCATCGGGCACCGGCGTGGCCGGCGCGGCGGGCGGTGTCGGTCCGTCCGAGGGCAGGGGCAGCGTGGTCGGCTGCGGGGATGGCGTCTTGCCGGGGACGGTCGGGCGGGGCTCGCGGGGCGTCGCGGTGGTCATCGGTTCCTCCGAGGGTCTCGTGGCGCAGCCGCCGAGGAGCAGGCCCAGCGCGAGCGCGCCGGCCGCGGCCCGGAGACGTGTGCGTCGGTGCATGGCGACCTCCTCTAGGCGTCCCAGTCTAGGTGCGATGCGGTGCGGGAAAGGGGGAGCCCCCTCCCGGACGTGCCGGGAGGGGGCCCTTGGTGGTGCGTTGTGCGACTACCTCACGGGTTGACGGTGACGAGCGTGCTGCCCGCCGGGGTGTCGCCCTCGAGGAAGTTGACCTGACCCAGGTAGCGCTGGCCCGCGGTCAGGCCGGACCAGGCCGCGGTGAAGGTCACCGGCTGGGCCATGGTGACCGACGCGGACGCCGGCTGTACGGTCAGGTTGTCTGCGTCGGCGTCCGTGACGTCCCATGTGTGGACCGGGACGCTGACCGACGGCTCCGGGCTGTAGAGGTCGATGGACACCACGTAGATGCCCGGGGCCAGCCGCAGCGTGAGCTCCTCGGAGGAGCCCTCGTTGCCGCTCAGGTCGACCAGGGAGACCGTGCTGTCGGCCGGGTTGAACCGGTACACGTACAGGTCGATGTCCTTGGCGGCGACCTCCTCATCGTAGGTGGCGAAGCGCGAGACCTTGGTGTCCTTGGTCACCTCCCAGAAGAAGTAGCCGTCGAGAGGGGTGCCGTCCTCCCGGACGACGCTCTGCGCAACGACGTCGGAGGGGATCAGGCCGTCCACGTCGGTCTTGAGTGTGCCGGTGAACCCCGGGGTGACGGTGATGTCAGTCGCCCCGCTGGTTCCGGTGCCGGTGACCTCGACGGGGGCCGAGACGGCCATCGGCTTGACCGCGATCGGGCTGCGCACGGTCTCGTACTTCGGCGAGTTCGGCACCCAGGTGAGGGAACCAAAGGTGTACTTGCCGAGGGCCGCGTCGGTGCGGGTGATCGTCACCTTGAAGGTGGCGCTACCGCCGGGGCGAACGGTGATCTTGTCGGGGACGACCTTCACCGTGGTGCCCTTGGGCGCCTCCACCTTTGCGCGGTACTGCATGGCCGACTTGTTCACGTTCTTGACCGTGCGGGTGATCGTCTGGGTGCCGGTCAGCTCACCGATGCTGATGCTCGGGTAGTTCAGGTCACTCGGGTCCTTGGCGGGCAGCTGGGCGCAGACCTCGGCACCGCCGACCAGCTGCAACTGCCCGATCCCACAGGCGTAGATGTCCCAGTCGGTGATGTTGGAGTCGTAGACCAGACCCGGGTTGTAGGACTTGGCCGGGACGACCTCACCCGCGCCGTAGTTGAGTGGGGTGGCCTTCGCGCCGGTGGCGGTCAGGATCGCCTTGCCCTCGTCCGTCGTCTGGCGGGCGGTGGTCATCATGGCCGACTTGATGGCCATCGGGCTCCAGGTCGGGAACCTCTGCTTGAGCAGCGCGCCCAGGCCGGCGATGTGCGGGGCCGACATCGAGGTGCCCTGCAGGGACTCGAAGCGGGGGTCACCCGAGTCGGGGTCCTGGCTGTAGGCCGCGATGACGTCCACGCCGGGGGCGGTGATGTCGGGCTTGAGCAGGTCGCCGCCGCCGGCCAGGGCCGGGCCGAAGGACGAGAAGCTCGCCATCGACGGGGCGTCGACCTCGACGTACTTGGAGGCGTTGATGGCGCCGGTGGGGGCGTCCTGATCGGACACGTACGCCTTCAGGGCCTCACCGTCCTCGGCGGTCAGGTGGAAGCCGGGGATCGAGTAGATGATCGGCAGCAGGGTGCTCGCGCCGGTCGGGGAGTTCGCAACGACGATCGCCGCGCCACCCGAGGCCGCGACCTCGGCGCCCTTGTCCACGAAGGGGTGCTCTCCACGGGTGCAGACGACCATCTTGCCGGCGGCGCCGGCGTCATCGACCGTGCCGGGGCCGCAGAGGTCGGCCTGGGCGGCGGTGTAGCCGGCGGCGGGAATGGTGCTGGCGAGCACCATCGGGAGCTGGGCGGTGGGGCCGCCGTAGCCGACGCCGTCGTAGGTGGTGCCGTCACCCGTGGTGAGCGTGTTCTCGACGCCACGGTCGTGCGAGCTGGCCGCAACGGTCATGGTCCACGGCGAGTTGTGCGCGACCGACGAGACGCCGACGCTGTCGCCCGAGTTCCCGGCCGAGGTGGAGACGAAGACGCCCGCCTCGGCGGCCGCCATGAAGGCGAGCTCGTCGGCGGTCACGACGTACTCAGAGGAGCCCGAGACGGAGTAGTTGATCACGTCGACGCCGTCGGCCACTGCGTCGTCGATGGCCTGGACCAGGCCGGAGCTCGTGCCGGAGCCGCGTCCGTCTTCGGTCTGCCACAGGGCCTTGTAGACGGCGACGTGTGCGGCTGGGGCCATCCCGGACCCGGAGCCCATGGTGTTGCCCTGGATGGACATCGCGACGCCGTGGTTGCCGGCGGCGGTGCCCGCGGTGTGGGAGCCGTGGCCGTTCGTGTCCCGGGGGCTGTTGAAGTCGTACCGAATGTCGTTCTCGTACTCGGTGCCGTAGTAGCGAGCCCCCACGATCTTGGTGGTGCACTTGAAGGTTGGGTCGTTCTCGGTCTCGCAGGCCCAGTCACCGGCCGGCATCTTGGCGCCGGGCAGAGCGGCGAAGCTGGGGTTGTCGGGGTCGATGCCGGTGTCGAGGACGCCGACCACGATGCCGGTGCCCGCCTTGGCGTCACCGCCGAACTGCTTGGCCCAGACGCCGTTCTTGCCGGAGAGCCCGAGGTAGTCGGGGGTCGTGACGGTGTCGGCGTAGCGGACCTCGTCCTCCCAGACGTTGGCCACGCCGGCCGCCTTCTTCAGTACCGCGGCCTCGGCCTCGGTCAGCTTGGCGGTGAAGCCGTTGAAGGCGACGGTGAACTCGTGCGTCTTGGCCGACTCCTTGACGTTGGCGTCGCGCAGGGCCTTGCGCTGCTCGTTGCGATTGTGGGCCTCGAGCTTCTTCGCGTTGCCCGACTTGGCGTTCACCTTCTTGCCGGTGGCCGGCTTGGTGGCGGGGATGCCCTGGACGCCGCCGTCGTAGGTGGCGACGGGGTCGCCCTTCATCTGGACGATGAAGGTCTTCTTCGTCTGGTCCAGCTTCACCTCGTCGGCCGCGTAGGCCGGTGGCGCGAGAGCTGGGAGCAGGGCGAGAGCCGCACCGCACGCGAGGAGGCGTGAGCGTCGGCGTGGGGTCTGGTCCACGGTGGTTCCCTCCGGGTTACGTCCATGACAAGGCGTGACGCGGCCACAACTGCGTGACCGCCCTTGGTGGGGAGAGATTTTGGTTCCTTCAGGGAGAGAAGTAAATCGGCCGCACCGTCAGGGTTTTTCACTCTTGAAGAGTGAGGGGGTAGGCGTACCCCCGGGGGTGAGGGCGGGATGACCTACGATGGGCCGCGACGAGAGGAGGGCGTCGATGTCCCTGTTCGGCACCGAGGGTGGCGGGTTCGACATGAACTCGTTGCTCGCCCAGGCCCAGGCCATGCAGGCCCAGATGCAGAACGCGCAGGCCGAACTGGCCACCAAGACCGTGACCGGCAGCGCCGGCGGCGACCTGGTCCGGGTCACGATGACCGGCTCCGGTGAGCTCACTGAGGTGCGCATCGACCCGAAGGCAGTCGACCCCGACGACACCGAGACCCTCGGTGACCTGGTCGTGGCGGCCGTGCGCGACGCCAACAACCAGGTCCAGGCGCTGGCGGCCGCCGCCATGCCCCAGATCCCCGGCCTGCCCTTCTGACGGCGCGGTCGGCGTGTACGAAGGTCCGATCCAGGCGCTGATCGACGAGTTGGGCCGGCTCCCCGGCGTGGGGCCCAAGAGCGCGCAACGCATCGCGTTCCACCTGCTGAACGCCGACCGCGAGGAGGTCGAGCGCCTCGCGGACGCCCTCCGCGAGGTCGCCGAGAAGGTGCGGTTCTGCGACATCTGCTTCAACGTGTCGGAGGACACCACGTGTCGCATCTGCCGCGACCCCCGACGCGACCAGGCGACGATCTGCGTGGTCGAGGAATCCAAGGACGTCGCCGCCATCGAGCGCACCCGCGAATTCCGGGGGCTGTACCACGTGCTGGGTGGGGCGATCAGCCCCATCGACCACGTCGGCCCCGAGGACCTGCACGTCGCCGAACTCCTGCGTCGCCTGTCTGGACCGGTCGTCACCGAGGTGATCCTCGCGACCGACCCCAACGTCGAGGGCGAGGCCACCGCCACCTACCTGACCCGGCTGCTGGCCCCCACCGGCATCACGGTGTCACGGCTGGCGTCCGGGCTGCCGGTGGGTGGCGACCTGGAGTTCGCCGACGAGGTCACCCTGGGCCGCGCCTTTGCCGGACGCCGACAGGTGGGGGTGTGAGCCTGACGTGGTGAAGCTGATCGCGACCGACGTCGACGGGACGCTGCTCAACAGCAGCCACCGGATCAGCCCCCGCACCCGGGCGGCGTTCACTGCGGCGAGGGCGTCCGGGGTGGAGGTGCTGGCCATCTCGGGACGGCAGCCGTACTCGATCGGCGCGATCGTGGCCGGGACGGCGTTGGAGGGCCCGGTCGTCGGGTCGAACGGGTCGGTGGCCGTCGACCTGGCCTCGCGGGCGGTGCTGTTCGAGGAGGTCATCGACCTCGACGCCCAGCGCACGATCGCGCTGGCCCTGCTGGAGCGCTTCCCCGACGCCCACGTGGTGTCGGTGCGGGACGCCGGCAACACCTACGTCGCCCAGCACGGCTACACCGGCCACCAGGACCCGGGCCACGAAAACGCCCTGTGGCCGGTGGTCCACCGGTTCGCGCACCTCGACGAGGTGCTGGCCGAGCCGTCGGTGAAGCTCGTGATCAGGCACCCCGACCACCGGGTCGAACCGGAGTTCATGCTCGAGGTGGCGCGTGATTTGCATGTGCCGGGCGTGCACCCGACGACCTCGGGGGCACCGTTCCTCGAGGTCGGGCGGGCCGGGGTATCGAAGGCGACGGCGCTGGCCCGGTTCGCCGCCGATCGGGGGATCGAGGCGTCCGGGGTGGTGGCGTTCGGCGACAACCTCAACGACGTCGAGATGCTGGCCTGGGCGGGCCTGGGCGTCGCGATGGGCAACGGCGTGCCCGGCGCGATCGAGGCCGCCGACGAGATCGCGCTGACCAACGACGCCGACGGGGTCGCCGTCGTGATCGAGCGCCTGCTCGGTCTGTGATCCGACCGCGGTTACGCTGAGTCGCCAGCCCCTGACTAGTCCTTTGGTGGCATCGTAAATCAGTCTATTGGAGGGGGCGTGGGTCGCAACAGTTGCGTAGAGTCCCGGGGAGGCCATACCCCCGTGGCCGCTTGATTGAATGGAGAATACCGTGACGATTCGCACTGCATCCCCCTTGAGCTCCTGTTCCAAGGGTGAGGTCTACAGGCACTGCAAGTAGCACGAGCGATGCGGGGCTGGGAGGTAGATCCCAGCCCCGCGGGCATCGAAATCCAATGTTCAATTACTTGAGGGAATGGCTGGGTCACCATCCCGACGTGCATCCTTCAGTTGCCGCGACGGGTCTGAGCTTTCTACTTCCGGGCTACATAGACACTTGGGAGCCCGGGAAGTCTTTGAGATATAGTGGTGTAGCTAAACAAGAGGCTCGCCTTTGTCAATTAGCCGTCAAGATTGCTCCGGAATTCTTGGCGGAGAACCAAGAGTTTCAAATTAGGGACCAAGGGGACGCCCTCTTCGCTGCCAAAATGTTCGCGGCGATGCCCGGTCGGTACCGGGTGCGGGTCATCAACCCAGAGCGAAACTCGGAGCCGACGCCCCGCTGGCTGCTAGGTGACGTCAGTGAGGCCTTGGTTCATCTCTTGTCGTCTGTGGACTCGGGTAACCCTTGGTTGACCGAGAAGTGGTTGGACAGGCTGCTGAGCAGAATCAATGCGGAAACGCTGAACGACGAGGTCCTGTTCGGGCGGCTCATGGTGCTCCTTCGTGTCTTGGGCCGTGACCTTGAAGCCGCGCAGATTGCACGGAGTGTGGACCCTCAGCTTCCACGGATGAGGGCGGCGGCCTTGGCTGACTTGGTGGTGATCAATCAACGACTTGGCCCGCTGCTCCGGGAACCTCGCGCCCACATTGAGGGTTACGCAACTGAATTGTATGAAATCGCCATGGCCCTAGGGCATGACGCCGACCCGCTGGAACTTGAGTCGTGGGTCAATGCTCTGGGTCTCTTCTTCGCCGCAACCGGGAGATTCGACGAGTGTCGCAGTCTTTATTCGTGGTTCGAGAGTCAGGTAGGAGATTCCCTGCCACCCCACGCGCGGGCAATATTTGAGTCGAACTTCGGGAGGGTATTGACTTGGGCGGCTGAGCCGGATCTCGTGAGGGAAGGTGAGACGCGGCTTCGTCTTGCAGCGAATCTCGAGCCCCAGTTTGCTGATCACTGGGTCCGAGTCGCTGACTTCTTGGTAGATGCGGGCCGGATGGACGACGCGTCGCAACTGATCGCCCGCGGTCTTGACGAGTGTGCTGATACTGCAGCATTGATCGCCGTTTCAGCACGCCTGAAGTTCCTCGCAGGAGAGTTTCATGAGGCGATGACCCTGTATTTGAACTCCTATCGAATGCAGCCGGAACGTCATGAGAGGTTACTGCATGCCGCACAGGCTGCTGGAAATGCTGGACTCGTGGACGAGATGGCCGACCTGCTGTCGGGAGTGGAAGTTGCGTATCTGACAGATCCATTGGTGGAGACCTTTGAGCTGCTGTCTTTGGAAGTGAAGTCCCGCGAGATGGACGAGCGCTTGCGGCGTGCGTGGATGTGTGACCAGTTGGCGATGCTGTCAGCCCTTCGGCCTGAGTGGGAAGTTGTTCGAGAGAACGTTGAACTCCTGACTCAGGAAGGGTGATCTGGTGCTGCGGATCTTCTTCTTCGCCGCGCGATCTGCTCGCCCCCTGGCAGTCCTCACGCCCGTCTTGCTGGTGGCGGGGGCGGTGGCCTCGGTCGGAATCATGTGGCTCCTGGGTGCGACGATCAGTGAACTCCAGGCAGGCCGATATGAACGCGCCATCCAAGCTGCTGTCCTCTATGCGGCCGTGCTCGCGGCATCGAGTGTGCTGGACGCCGCGACGGCTTGGAGCGTGATGCGTTGGGAGTCCGCCTTCCTCGTGGCCCTGCACGACCGGATCGGTTCCCTGCTGGGCCGTCCGAGAGCCGCCGTGGCGCTGCGATCCCCCGAGGTGTCCCAGCGCGTCCGGGCGGTCAGGGAGGCGGTTGACGGCTGGATGGTTCGCGACTCATTGGGAAGTCTCGTGTTCGTGGCGACCATGTGGCTGACTGCCGCCGGTGGCCTCATCATCGTGGGTACGTGGCGATGGTGGGTCGGGGTCATCATCGCCGCCGCCTTTTTGTGGTCGGCCAAGCTCTCGGCCCGGTGGTCGGACTCGGTCGACGACGACCTGCTCGACGTCACCGGGACGGACCGGGCTCGGGCCGCCTACCTCCGCACCCTCGTGGTGGAGAGGTCCGGGGCCCGGGAATTGAGGGTGTTCGGCATCCATGCGGTGGTGACCGAGCGTTGGCGGCAGACGTGGCTGCGAGCCATGCGAGAGGTCTGGGCGATGCGGCGGGGACGCGCCTGGGCGGTGGGTGGGAGCGCACTGGCTGTCATGGTCGCGCACCTGGGCGCACTGGCCCTGCTCGTGTGGGATGCGTGGGCGGGGCGTATCTCGGTCGGTGCCGTTGCGACCGTGGTCGCCGGGCTCACGAGTCTGGCCTCGTTCGGGAACCAAGGGGACTCCGGTCTCTCGGTGCGAGCGGGAGGTGCGGCGGTCGCAGCTCTGGACGCCCTTGACGAGTCCGTCGATGCCGCCCGGAAACCGGAGCGTCCTGTCGATCCCAGCTGCCAGCCGGGCGAGATCCTGATCGAGGATCTCGTGGCCGCCTATGACGATGGGGTCCCAGTCTTGGATGGCCTGACCCTCCAAATTGCACCGGGGGAGGCGGTCGCGCTCGTGGGAGTGAACGGCGCGGGCAAGTCCACCCTCGTCAGGGTTCTGACCGGCCTGCTGGAGCCGGTGGGCGGACGGGTCGCCATCGGTGCGGAGCCCGGAGCTCCCGCGGCTGCGGTCGTGTGGCAACGATACGGAAGATTCCCCCTGACGCTGGCGGAGAATGTCCATGGTGGTCGCGAGCACGAGCCTGCGGCACTGGAGGTGGCTCTCGAGGACGCAGGGGTGGTGGAGTTCGTCCAGGACCTCCCCCAAGGTGTGGACACGCCCCTCGTGACTGGAATCGACGGCGGGACGGAGTTGTCCGGGGGGCAATGGCAGCGCGTGGCCTTGGCACGATCTCTTCTCAAGACACACCCGGACGCGGGTCTGTTGATCCTGGACGAACCCACCGCCAGCCTCGACCTCCCCACTGAGCACGCCTTGTTCCAGCGTTTCCGTAGCAGTACGCGCGGTCGTACCTCATTGACCATCACCCACAGGCTCGGAAGCATCCGGAACCATGACCGCATCGTGGTGCTGGACGAGGGGCGAATCGCGGAGTCGGGCACCCACGACGAACTGATGGCGCTGGGCGGGACCTACGCGAAGATGTTCGTCGCCCAGCGGGATGGTTTGGTCGCAGGCGGAACGTCATGAGGGCGATCCGTCTGCTGGTCACCGAGGCGTGGGCGGAGTCTCCGGCCACATTCCTGCTGGCCTTCGTCGAAACGCTCGGGCGAGTCCTGGAGTTGAGCCGCCCGGTGTTCCTCGGCCTGCTGGTCGGCGGTCTGGTCTCCGACCACCCAACGAGTGCCGTGCTGGGCGCACTCGGCTTCGCAGTCGCGGCGGGTCTGGGTGAGGCGTTCATGGCCGTGGGCGTCGGTGCTCGCGTCCGCCTCATGGAGCGTCTGGGCTTCCGATTCGACCAGAAGATCCTGGGTGTCCTCGGTCGGTTGCCCACGATCGAGCACCTGCAGGACGACGAGGTGAACGACCGGATCAGGCTCTTGACCGAGGAGCAGGGCGCCCTCGGGCTGGGGATCAACCGGCTGCTGTACGTCGTGAACAACCTGGTGTTCGCTATGGGGACCATCTTGGTCGCGGTGACCGCCTCGTGGTGGATGGCGATCCCCCTGCTCGCCGGGGCTGCGGCCCTGCTCAGCACGCGCTGGGTGGCACGGGCGGAGCAGCGAGCTGAGCAGGACTCGGCGCGTCCGGGACGGATGCGGGAGGAACTCGCCGATGCAATGGCGGACCCCTCTGCGGCCGAGGATGCCGCCGTCCACGACATGCACGCGCTCCTGCGGCGCCGCCTGGGAGAGGTGACGCAGGCCTGGCGGCTGCCGACCGAGCGGACGGGGGTGAGGGTGGCACTCCTCGAAGGTGCCGAGTCGATCCTGTTCTTCGTCGCGGCGGGGGCAGCGATGGTCCTCACCATCCGCGATGCCAGCGTCGGCCTCATCTCCGCGGGCGCCGTCGCGCAGGCCTTCCTGCTGGTGACCCGCCTGGCCGGGGTGGCCCCGATGCTCAAGTTCACCAGCACGATGGCCCTCCGGTCGATCCGCAGCATGGACCGCTACCTGTGGCTGGTGGACCGCGCGGCCGCCGAGGCGCAGCCCGCCCGGGTGCCGGCCAACCGCATGGCGGCCGGCGTTGTGGTCGACCACGCCTCCTATCGGTACCCGGGGGCGTCGTCCGACGCGCTGAGCAACGTCACCCTGACACTGGCGCCGGGCGAGGTTGTGGTCCTCCTGGGGGACAACGGCTCGGGCAAGTCCACGTTGGTCAACCTCATGCTCGGCCTGCTGCGGCCGACGTCCGGCGCCGTGCAGGTCGGAGGTTCCCCTGCCTCCGAGCGGCAGCGCGTATCGATGGTCAGCCAGGACTTCGTGCGCTACGAGTTGACGCCCCGCGACGCGGTTGGCTTCGGGGATGTCGAACGGATCGACGATGGCGCACACCTGAGGGACGCCGCGCGTCTGGGTGGGGCGGCCACGCTGGTGGACGGGCTGCTCGGTGGCTGGGAGCAACAACTCGGCACAGGCTGGGTTGGGGGCGTCGATCTCTCCCAGGGTCAGTGGCAGCGGCTCGCGTTGGCACGGGGTCTGGTTCGTCAGGGGTCGATGCTGATGTGTTTCGACGAGCCGAGTTCTGCACTCGACCCGGAGGCCGAGCGCGTCTTCGTCGAATCGCTCGCGACCGGGGAGGCGCGTCGCGCGTTGGGCGATGAGTGCACCGTCGTGTTCGTGACCCACCGGCTACTCGCGGCCAGGATGGCCGATCGCGTGGTGGTCCTCGACCGCGGCCGCGTCGTGGAACAGGGGACGCCCGTCGACCTCCTGAGAACCGGGGGTCGCTTCGCGGAACTGCACGCTCTCCAGAGCGAGGCCTACCAGGGTGACCGTGGGTGATAGCCACCTACCCTACGCTGGGGCCATGCGCGCCGCCTTTGTCGAAGCTGCCAATCCGGCCGATCCCCTCGCCGCACTCGTGGTGGGGGAGCGGCCCGACCCGACTCCCGGTGACGGCTGGGTGAACGTGCGGGTGCGTGCGGCGTCGGTGAACCACCACGACGTGTGGTCGCTGCGGGGGGTGGGGCTGCAGGCCGAGCGCATGCCGATGATCCTGGGTACGGACGCCGTGGGCACCACCGCCGACGGACGCGAGGTGCTGGTGCACGCGGTGATCTCGTCGGCCGGATGGTCGGGTGATGAGACCCTCGACCCGCGTCGTTCCTTGCTGTCGGAGCAGCACCAAGGCACGTTCGCAGAGTGGGTTGCGGTTCCCGAGGCGAACCTCGTCGACAAGCCCGCGGGGCTGTCGTGGGAGGAGGCCGCCTGCGTGCCGACCGCCTACCTGACCGCGTTCCGGATGCTCACCCGCGACTCGGGGCTGTGGAAGCCGGGCACCGTGCTGGTCCAGGGCACCTCGGGTGGGGTGGCGTCGGCGGCGATCCAGGTCGCGAAAGCCCTCGGGCACCGGGTGTGGGCGACGGCGCGCTCCGAGGCCAAGCGCGAGTTCGGGTTGGCCCTGGGGGCCGATGAGGTGTTCGAGCCGGGTGCGCGGCTGCCCGAACGGGTCGACCTCGTCGTCGAGACGGTCGGCGAGGCGACGTGGTCGCACTCGCTGAAGTCGCTGCGCCCCGGCGGGACGGTCGTGGTGTGCGGGGCGACGTCGGGTCCGAACCCGCCGGCCGACCTGAACCGCGTGTTCTTCCTCCAGTTGCGGGTGATCGGTTCGACCATGGGCACGCGCTCCGAACTGGAGGGCGTCCTGTCTCTGATGGAGCGCACCGGCATGCGACCGCCGATCGACCGGGTGGTGGGTTTCGACGCGTTGCCGGCCGCGATGGCGGCGCTGGGGGCGGGCGAGGTGCTGGGCAAGGTCGTGCTGACCCCCTGATCGCGGGCCCCGGAGGGTTGTCCGCCGTTTGCGTCACGCTCCCTGTGTGCCGCGGCGCGAGTCTGGCGTGATCCAATCCACGGACGCCTCGGGCGCGGGGCGCCGCCAGCAGGACATGCCACGTGTGGACAACTTTCCTCCTCCGAATTGGCCCTGTGGACGGGGAGGATTCGGTGACGGGAATCACCGCCAACTGCCGATGATCCCAGCATGGAATCGAGGGTCATCACATCTCCCATGACACGCGCCGAGCGAGCGGCCGCCGCCCGGATCGAGACACGGCGTCGCCACGAGTTGGCGACCCGGTTGGCCGCCCCGCACGATGGCGTCGTCACGTACGCGATGCTCCATCGGGCCGCTCTCACGCGCGGCCAGGTGCGCAGCGCGATCGAGGGGGGCCTGTGGCACCCGGCGGGCAAGCACACGGTGTCGATCACCAGCGATGCACCCACCGGGCGGGGGCTGTGGTGGCGGGCACTGTGGGAATCGGGGGCCAGTGCCGTGCTCGACGGTGTGACGTCGCTGTTCGCCTGGGGGTTGAAGAACTGGAACGAGGAACTCCTCGACGTCACCGTCGCCCACAACCGCCGGGTGCGCGCGATCGCCGGCGTCAGGCACCACCAAGTGCGTGAGACATAGGCGACTTTGTGGAGATCGGCCTGCGCCGGACACGGGCCGACCTGGCCGTCGTGCGGGCCGCGCAGTGGGCGTCCACCGATCGGCAGGCGGCGACGATCGTGGCCATGGCGGTGCAACAACGACTCGTCCACCCCACGGCCGTGCTCGCCCGCTGGGAGCGCACCGGGTACGCCCATCGGCGATCCGTGCTCGACGGCGTCATCGCCGACGTCTGCAACGGGGCGCAGTCACTGTCGGAACTCGACTTCGCTGCGCTGTGTCGACGTCGGGGGCTGCCTGAGCCGTCGCGCCAGGTCCTGCGATCGGGCACGCACGGCCGCGTGTACCTCGATGTCTTCTGGGACAAGTTCAACCTGCACGTCGAGATCCAGGGCGCCCAGCACTTCCAGGGCACGGCGGGGATCGATGACGCCCTCCGGTTCAACGACCTGGCCCTCGGCAACCGCGCGATGCGGAGCTTCCAGATTCCCGTCCTCGGACTGCGGGTGTGCCCCGACAAGTTCCTCGACCAGGTCGCGCGGGCCATCCACGAGCAGCCACGGGCGGGTGCGGCGGGCTGACCGCGAGGAGGATCACGCCGCCTGAGTGCCGCGGCACCCCAAGGGCGTGACGCAAACGGCGGACGCCTCGGGCACGCGGCCGCCTCGATCGTCAGCCGAACACCCCCGCCAGCGCGAGCGCGCCGATGATGAACCCGACGAACACCACCACCAGCGGCACGATGGCCACCGGGCGGATGTCGCGGGGCAGCTTGCGCACCAGGAAGTACGACCCGACCACGACCAGCGCGCCGATGGTGAGCAGTGCCCAGAGCAGGAGGTCCACGCGACCATCCTGCCAGCGCACCCATGTACACTGACGCGCGTCGCACGGCGTCGATGGGGCCATCACCCCGGAGCTGCCGGAAGAACGGGTCTCGAAGCTCAACCACGAGCGGAGGCCTCACTAGAACCGGCCGCGGCGAGCAAGAGTGGGGCCTTCGACAAGCTCAGGCAGCGACAAGCTCAGGCAACTGAGAGTCGACGACCCAAGAAGGGTGGTACCGCGGGGTTCGCCTCGTCCCTTCGGCTTCGACAGGCTGGAGCTTCGACAGGCTCAGCCAACGGGACGAGACGAAGAGGGACCACATGACCACCCAGCCCGGGTACAACGCCGTCGCGCCGCAGGTCGACCTGCCGGCGCTGGAGCACGACGTGCTCGCGTTCTGGCGCGACAACGACACTTTCAGCAAGTCGCTGGCGCAGACCGCCGACGGCCCCCGTTGGACGTTCTACGAGGGCCCGCCCACCGCCAACGGCATGCCGGGCACCCACCACATCGAGGCGCGCGCTTTCAAGGACGTGTTCCCGCGTTTCAAGACGATGCAGGGCTTCCGCGTCGACCGGAAGGCCGGGTGGGACTGCCACGGACTGCCCGTCGAGCTCGCCGTCGAGAAGGAGCTCGGCTTCTCCGGCAAGGCCGACATCGAGGCCTACGGCGTCGAGGCGTTCAACGAGCGCTGCCGCGCGTCGGTCACCCGCCACGTCGACGCCTGGACCGGTCTCACCGAGCGCATGGGCTACTGGGTGAACATGGACGAGGCCTACTGGACCATGAGCCCCGAGTTCGTGCAGTCGGTGTGGTGGAGCCTCAAGCAGATCCACGACGCCGGCCTGCTGGTCGAGGACTACCGCGTCGCCCCCTACTGCCCCCGCTGCGGCACGACGCTGTCCGACCACGAGCTCGCCCAGGGCTACGAGGACGTCACCGACCCGTCGGTCTACGTCCGCTTCCCGCTGACCAGCGGCCCGCTCGAGGGCAAGGCCGACCTGCTCGTCTGGACGACCACGCCTTGGACGCTCGTCTCCAACACCGCCGTCGCCGCGCACCCCGACGTCACCTACGTGGTCGCCTCGAAGGACGACGACACGCTCGTCATCGCCGAGCCGCTCGCCGAGAAGGTGCTCGGCGAGGACTGGAAGCTGGGCCCGTCCTTCTCCGGCAAGGAGATGGAGGGCTGGCGCTACCAGCGTCCGTTCGAGCTGGTCGAGTTCCCCGACGTCGTCGGCGGCACGCACTACGTCGTCAACGCCGAGTACGTCACGGTTGAGGACGGCACCGGCCTCGTGCACCAGGCGCCCGCCTTCGGTGAGGACGACATGATCACCTGCCGCGCCTACGGGCTGCCGATGGTGAACCCGATCCGCCCCGACGGCACCTTCGCGCCCGACGTTCCGATGGTGGGTGGGCAGTTCTTCAAGACCGCCGACAAGGCGCTCGTCGCCGACCTGCAGCAGCGCGGGCTGATGTTCCGCGTGCTCGACTACGACCACAGCTACCCGCACTGCTGGCGTTGCCACACCACGCTGCTCTACTACGCGCAGCCGTCGTGGTACATCCGCACGACCGCGATCAAGGACGCGCTGGTCCGCGAGAACGAGAAGACCAACTGGTACCCCGACCACATCAAGCACGGGCGCTACGGCGACTGGCTGAACAACAACGTCGACTGGGCGTTGAGCCGCAAGCGCTACTGGGGCACCCCGCTGCCCATCTGGCGCTGCGAGGACGACCACCAGGTCTGTGTGGGTTCTCTCGCCGAGCTGGGCAAGCTCGCCGGCCAAGACCTCGACGAGCTCGACCCGCACCGCCCGTTCGTCGACGACATCACGTTCGGCTGCCCGACCTGCGGCAAGCCCTCGCACCGCGTGCCCGAGGTCATCGACGCCTGGTACGACTCGGGCTCGATGCCGTTCGGCCAGTGGGGCTACCCGTGGGTCGAGGGCAGCAAGGAACGCTTCGAGCAGGCGTTCCCGGCCGACTTCATCTGCGAGGCCATCGACCAGACCCGTGGCTGGTTCTACTCCCAGATGGCCGTCAGCACGCTGGTCTTCGACCAGTCCGACTTCAAGAACGTGCTCTGCCTGGGCCACATCCTGGCCGAGGACGGCCGCAAGATGTCCAAGCACCTGGGCAACATCCTCGAGCCGATCCCGCTCATGGACCAGCACGGGGCCGACGCCGTGCGCTGGTTCATGGTCGCCGGCGGCTCGCCGTGGGCCTCGCGGCGCGTGGGCCACACGACGATCCAGGAGACCGTCCGCAAGGTGCTGCTGACGTTCTGGAACGCGGTCAGCTTCCAGTCGCTGTACGCCCGCACCAACAACTGGACGCCCAACGGCGCGGCCCCGGCGGTGGCCGAGCGCCCCGTCATGGACCGCTGGCTCGTCGCCGTGCGCAACGACCTGGTCCGCGACGTGACCGAGGCGCTGGAGGTCTTCGACACCCAGCGCGCCGGCACCCTCCTGTCGGAGTTCGTCGACGACCTCTCCAACTGGTACGTGCGCCGCTCGCGGCGCCGCTTCTGGGACGGCGAGCCCTCGGCCCTGTGGACCCTCCACGAGACCATCGACACCGTCACCCGCCTCATGGCCCCGATGGCGCCGTTCATCACCGAGCGCGTGTGGCAGGACCTCGTGGTCGCCGCCGTCCCGGGCGCGCCCGAGTCGGTGCACCTCGCCTCGTGGCCGACCGTGGACGCCGAGGCCTCCGACCCCGAGCTGGTGGCGTCCATGCGCCTGACCCGGCGCCTGGTCGAGCTCGGTCGCGGCGCCCGCTCCGAGGCGCAGGTCAAGACCCGCCAGCCGCTGCGCCGCGTGCTGGTGCCCTCGGCGTCCTTCGCGCGGCTGACCGACGAGCTCGTGGCCGAGATCGCCGCCGAGCTGAACGTCGGGGCGGTGGAGTCGTTCGCCTCGGCGGGGGACCTGGTCGACCACTCCGCCAAGGGCAACTTCCGCGCGCTGGGCAAGCGGTTCGGAAAGGACACCCCGAAGGTCGCGCAGGCGATCGCCGACGCGGACGCCGCGGCTCTGGCCGCCTCCCTGTCCGTCACCGGCGAGGCCACCGTGGACTGGGAGGGCGGCACCGTGGTGACCGCCGACGAGGTGATCGTGTCCGAGCGCCCGCGCGAGGGCTGGTCGGTCGTCAACGAGCAGGGCGAGACCGTCGCCCTCGACCTCGAGCTGACCCCCGAGCTGGTGCGCGCGGGCATGGTCCGCGAGGTCGTCCGCATGGTGCAGGACGCCCGCAAGCGGCTGGGCCTCGAGGTCTCCGACCGGATCTCCCTGACCTGGGCGGCCGGCGGCGAGCTCGGCGAGGCCCTGCGCGAGGCGTCCGGTCTCGTGGCCGACGAGGTGCTGGCCACCTCGATCGTCGAGGGGGAGCCGACCGGCACCGTCGTGACCGACGAGGAACTGGGCCTGTCGTTCGCGCTCGTCAAGGCCTGAGGCGTCCTCCGCGTTCGACCTTGTCGGGGGCACCTCGCTGGGGGAGACTGGCCGCATGAGCAGCGACATCCCCGCCGACGAGGTGACCGAGACCATCGAGGATCCGGGTAACGCGGACCCCGACATGGCCCTGCGCAGCGCGCAGGACGTCGACGACCCCACCGGCCGCCGGGCGCACGCCCAGCAGAACCCCGACGGGCCTCCCGGGGCGGGCCGCGAGCACGACGACAACGTCGAGGAGAGCGCGGACCCGGACGCCTGAGTCCGGTTCCCCCGTGGGGGTGAGGCGGCGCCCTGTGCCCTCCCGCAAGGCTGGATGCATCCCAACGGAAGGATGCAACATGTACAACGAGATGGACATCGACCGGATCCGTGGTGCTGTGGCTTACGACCAGTCCGGGGACCGCATCGGCAACGTCGGCGAGGTCTACCTGGACGACCAGACCGGCCAGCCCATGTGGGTCACCGTGAACACCGGCTTCTTCGGGCTGCGCACCAGCTTCGTCCCTCTTGAGGGATCCCGCTTCGAGGGCGACGACCGCCTCGTGCTCGCGCACGACAAGGACCGGATCAAGGACGCCCCGAACGTCGACGAGGACGGGCACCTCGACCGCGCCCAGGAGGACGAGCTGTACTCCTACTACGGCGTCGGCAGCGCTGCCGCGCTGGGCGCCGACCAGCTCCGCACCCGCCGCTGGGAGGACGAGAGCGTGCTCGGCGACCGCGGTGTCGCCGACGACCGTTCGATGTTCGACCGTGACGGTGACGAACGTGGACCGGTGGGCGAGGTCCTGGACGGGCCCGACGGCTCCGTCGGCGACCGCCGCGGCGACGTGGGCCTCGACCCGCACGGCGGCGACGCCGCCCACGACCGCGACGTGACCTACGACCGCGACCGCGCCTACGACGACGGCCCGCTGCTGGACAGCGACCGTGACGGCCGCGGCCCGATCGAGGAGGTCCTCGACGGCCCGGACGACCCGGCCAACCCGCGTCGCAACTGACGCAGCCACAGCGAAGGGGGGCGCCCGTGAGGGGGCGCCCCCCTTCCTGTGCTCAGCTGGCCTGCGCGCTCAGGGGACCCGGTGCGTCCAGGCCTCGGTGAGGAACTTGGTCTCCATCAGCTCGCGCGCGGCCTCGAGCTCGGCGTCGGTGTAGCTGCCCGGACGCGTGGCGTGGGTCGCCGCGAACGAGGCCATGAAGCGGGCGATGATCTCGTCGCGGGGGAGGCCGGTCTGCGAGCGCATCGGGTCGACCCGCTTGTTGGACGACTTGGTGCCCTTGTCGGACATCTTCTCCCGGCCGATCCGCAGCACGTCGAGCATCTTGTCGGCGTCGATGTCGTAGGCCATCGTCACGTGGTGCAGCACCGCACCGGACGCGAACCGCTTCTGTGCGGCGCCCGCGATCTTGCCCTTCTCGGAGGCGATGTCGTTCAGCGGCACGTAGCGCGCCTGGATGCCCACGTCGGCCAGGGCCGTCATCACCCAGTCGTCGAGGAACGCGTAACTCTGCTCGAAGCTCAGCCCCTCCACCAGTGAGGTCGGGGCGTGCAGCGAGTAGGTGATGCAGTTGCCGGGCTCCATGAACATGGCCCCGCCCCCCGAGATGCGCCGCACCACGCGGATGCCGTGCCGGTCCGCGCCCTCCTGGTCGATCTCGTTGACGTAGCTCTGGAAGCTGCCCATGACCACGAGCGCCGAGTCCCAGTCCCAGAAGCGCAGGGTGGGCCCGCGGCGTCCGGCGGCCACCTCCTTGGTGAGCACCTCGTCGAGGGCGACGTGCATGGCCGGGTCCATGGTGACCGGGCCGATCAGGTCGAAGGTGTGGTCGGCCCAGCTGGTCGCGTGGCCGAGCGCGCGCCGCACGGCGATGCCCACGGCGGCCGGGGTGAAGCCGATCATCTCGACCCCCTCGGGCAGGGCCGCCTCGATGGCGTCGCCCAACCCGGTGGCCGAGGTCGTCTCGGGCAGGCCGACGAGGGCGGCGTTGATGTCCTCCAGCGCCTCATCGGGCTCGAGGAAGAAGTCGCCCTGCACGAACGCCGACGCGATCCGGCCGTCGGCCACCTCCACCTCGGCGGCGACCAGCTTGCCGCCCGGAACCTTGTACTCCCCACGCATGGGGGCCAGCCTACTGAGGCGGTCCGGGCAGGTAGGGCGGCGGCTTGCGCTGGTTGTTGGCGATCTGGCCCAGCGCGATGCTGCCGATGATCGCGATGATGATGAACAGCCCCCAGTTGCCGGTGAAGATGGCCAGCACGATCGCGGCGGGCCAGATCACCCCGCGCGCGACGCCGATCCAGTCGGTGCCCCCCGACGGGGCCGGGACGCCGGCGTCCGGCTTCTGGACCGGGAAGGTTCCGCCGAACCCGGACGCCGGGGCGGGCGGGGGCGGGACGGCCAGGCCCCGGCCCACACCGGGACGGGGGTCGGGCAGGTCGCCGAACAGCGGGGCGAAGTCGGTGGCGTAGCGGGCGGCGAGGGCGGCCGAGAGCCGCTCGTCGAACTCGGTCGCGTCGAGGCGTCCGGCCTCGAAGTGCTCGCGCAGCATCGCGGCGGCGGCGTCCCGCTCGGCGTCCGACAGCCGCTGGGGGACCGGTTCGTGGGTCATGCAGCCCTCCTGTTCGCCCCCATCCTGTCACGACCGGCCCGCGCAGGCGCCGCCCGGCCGCTGGGACGCCCGCCCAAGCCAGCAGCGACGTGGCAGAGTTGTCCGCGGTCGTTTTTCGGAAGAGCACAGGGGGTCACCCATGCGTGTCGTACAGAAGTTCGGCGGTTCGTCGGTGGCGGACGCCGCCAGCATCAAGCGCGTCGCCAAGCGGATCGTCGACGCCAAGGAGCAGGGCAACGACATCGTCGTGATCGTGTCCGCCATGGGCGACACCACCGACGAGCTGCTCGACCTGGCCCAGGAGGTCAGCCCCAGCCCGCGGCCGCGCGAGCTCGACATGCTGCTGACCGCGGGTGAGCGCATGAGCGCGGCCCTGCTGGCGATGGCGATCAACGACCTCGGCCACACCGCCCGCTCGTTCACCGGCAGCCAGGCCGGCGTCATCACCACCGAGAAGCACGGCGACGCCCGCATCATCGACATCACGCCCGGCCGCATCCACACCGCGCTGGAGGAGGGTGACGTCGTCATCGTCGCCGGCTTCCAGGGCGTCTCGCAGACGACGAAGGACGTGACCACGCTGGGCCGCGGGGCGTCCGACACCACCGCGGTGGCGCTCGCCGCAGCCCTCGGCGCCGACTACTGCGAGATCTACTCCGACGTCGACGGTGTCTTCACCGCCGACCCCCGCATCGTGCCGGGTGCGCAGCGCATCCCCGAGATCCGGTACGAGGAGATGCTGGAGATGGCCGCCAACGGCGCCAAGATCCTGCACCTGCGCTGCGTCGAGTACGCCCGCCGCGAGAACGTCCCGGTGCACGTCCGGTCGTCGTTCTCCGACAAGCCGGGCACCTGGGTCAAGCACATCGACGAGGAGGATTCCGTGGAGAACCCCATCATCACCGGCATCGCGCACGACCGCCACGAGGCCAAGATCACCGTCGTCGGCGTGCCCGACCGCGTGGGTGCGGCCGCCGAGGTGTTCACCACCGTCGCGGCGGCCGACATCAACATCGACATGATCGTGCAGAACGTGTCGGTCGAGGGCGGCACCACCGCCATCTCGTTCACGCTGCCGCAGTCCGACGGCAACAAGGCCATGGACGCCCTCCGCGCGGCCCAGCCGACCATCGGCTTCACCGAGCTGATCTACAACGACAAGATCGGCAAGGTGTCGGTCGTGGGCGTCGGCATGCGCTCGCACCCGGGCGTCTCCGCCACCGCGTTCCGCGCGCTGGCCGAGGCGGGCATCAACATCGAGATGATCTCCACCTCCGAGATCCGCATCTCGGTGCTGGTCGACGTCGAGGACCTCGACAAGGCCGTCCGCGCCGTGCACACCGCCTTCGGCCTGGACGCCGACGGCCAGGCCGTCGTCTACGCCGGCACGGGTCGCTGATTTTCATCGCACCGCCGGCGTCACCGCGATAGCGTGCTGTGATGAGGCTGTTGATCACCGGCCCGCCGGGTGCGGGCAAGGGAACACAGGCGTCGGCCCTTGCGGAACGCTATGCGATCCCGGCGATTTCGAGCGGTGACATCTTCCGCGACAACATCAAGCGCCACACCCCCCTGGGGGATCGCGTCGTCGAGATCATCGCCCGCGGCGATTTCGTGCCCGACGTGCTCACCACGTCGCTGGTGTTCCAGCGCATCATCGAGCCTGACTGCCGGCGCGGCTGGCTGCTCGACGGGTACCCCCGGACGGCCGCCCAGGTGGAGGCGCTCGACATCGCGCTGGCCGAGACCGGCACCGCACTGGACGCCGTGATCGCGCTGGTCGCCGACCCCGAGGTGCTGGTGGCGCGCATGCTGAAACGCGCGCAGGAGCAGGGCCGCGACGACGACAACGCCGACTCGATCCGCCACCGGATCGAGGTCTACCACGCCCAGACGGCCGACGTGATCGCGCTGTACCGCGATCGGGGCATCGTGCTCGATGTCGACGCCATCGGTTCCGTCGACGAGGTGCGTGAGCGGATCTTCGCCGCCGTGGACGGACTGGTCGGCGCCCGCTAGCAAGTCGCCCCCCAGCCCCCAGCCCCCAGCCCCCGGCCCGGGTCCGGTATCCCTTGTCTCGTGCGGACCGAACTCATGCCGTGGCATGGCACAGGCATCGGGATTGACCTGATTCCGGGACAGACTCATGCCGGTGCATGAGTTCGGTCCGAGCCCTGGGTGATCAGGGCCGTGCCTTCGGCGTCCGGGGTATTCTTGCCCCCAGACAGGGGAGCGCCCGAGGGGGCGCTGAGAGTGCGGAGCACCGCAGACCCTCGAACCTGATCCGGTTAGCACCGGCGTAGGGAGTCGAGATCTCATTCGGCCACCGTGGCCGTCCCCTCCGAGAAGGAGGAACAACCATGCCGACCATCCGTCGTACCACCCTCGCCGTCGCCGCGGCGGCGGTCGGGAGCCTGGCGCTGGCGTCCTGTGTGGCGTCGCCGACCGCGACCCCGGCCAACACGCCGGACGCCCCGGGCCAGACCCCGGCGGCCACCAGCCAGGCGCCCGCGAGCAACGGCAAGCTCACGGTCGTCACGCACGACTCGTTCAACCTGGGCGAGGAGCTGATCGCGAAGTTCGAGGCCGACTCCGGCCTCGACGTGACCTTCGTGGCCCCCGGCGACGCCGGCACCGTGACCAACCAGCTCGTGCTGACCAAGGACTCCCCGCTGGGCGACGTCGTGTTCGGCATCGACAACACCTTCGCCGGGCGCGCGCTCGACGAGGGCGTGGTGGCGCCCTACGAGGCCACGACGATCCCGGCCGCCGACGCCGAGGCGCTCAAGGCCGACGACAGCCACCGCCTCACCCCGATCGACTTCGGCGACGTGTGCCTCAACGCCGACACCGCGTGGTTCGAGGCGAACGGCAAGGCGATCCCCGCCACGCTCGACGACCTGGTCAAGCCCGAGTACAAGGACCTCCTGGTCGTCTCGAACCCGGCCTCCAGCTCGCCCGGGCTGGCCTTCCTGACCGCGACGGTCGGCGCCAAGGGCGAGGGCTGGGTCGACTACTGGAAGCAGCTGAAGGACAACGGCGTGCTCGTCGCCAAGGACTGGACCGAGGCCTACTCCGTCCAGTTCTCCGGCTCCGCCGGCAAGGGCCCCCGCCCGCTCGTGCTGAGCTACTCCACCTCGCCGGCCTTCGAGGTCGTCGACGGCAAGGCCCCGACCCAGAGCCTGCTGGGCACCTGTTTCCGCCAGGTCGAGTACGCGGGCGTCATCGAGGGCGCGGCCAACCCCGAGGGCGCGGGGGAGTTCATCGAGTTCCTGCTCAGCCCCGAGGTCCAGGCCGACATCCCCGGCGAGATGTACATGTACCCGGCCGTCCGCAGCACCGAGCTGCCCGCCGAGTGGGTGCAGTTCGCCCCGCTGAGCGACAGCCCCTTCACGGTCCCGGCCCCCGAGATCGCGGGGCAGCGCGACAGCTGGATCCGCACCTGGACCTCGACCGTCGTCGGCTGAGTCGGCTGGGTCGGCCAAGGTGACCAGGCGCGTCGGGTGGACGCTGGCGGGGGCGGTCCCGCTGGCGTTCCTCGGCGTGTTCTTCGCCTGGCCGGTCGCCACGCTGGTGGCCCGAGGGTTCTTCCCCGACGGCGCCTTCTCGCTCGAGGGCTTCCAGCAGGTCTTCTCCGAACCGCGGACGTGGCGCGTCATCACCACGACCCTCGCGCAGGCGGCCGCCGGCACCGTCATGTCGGTCCTGCTCGGCGTCCCGGGGGCCTGGGTGCTTTACCGCACCCGGTTCCCGGGGCGCTGGCTGGTCCGCGCGATCGTGACGATCCCGTTCGTGCTGCCCAGCGTGGTGGTCGGCGTCGCGTTCAAGAGCCTGGTCATCTCGACCGGGCCGCTGGGCCACCTCGGCCTCGACGAGAGCTTCGCGATCATCGTCGCCAGCCTGGTGTTCTTCAACTACGCGCTCGTCGTCCGCACGGTGGGCGCCCTGTGGGCCTCCCTCGACCCGCGGACCGAGCAGGCGGCGTCCGTGCTCGGCGCCTCGCCCGCCCGTGTCTTCCTCACCGTCACCCTCCCCGCCCTGGCCCCGGCGATCTTCTCCGCGGCCGCCCTGGTGTTCCTGTTCTGCGCGTCGGCGTACGGCGTCGTGATGGTGCTGGGCGGCGCCGGCTACGGCACGATCGAGACCGAGATCTGGTTCCTCACCGCCCAACTGCTCGACCTCGGCGGCGCCGCGGCACTGTCGATCGTGCAGCTCGTCGTGGTGGGCGCGAGCCTCGTCGTCGCCAATCGGCTCCAGGCGACGCAGGCCCGCGCGCAGCGGCTGCGCACCGACTCATCGAACGAGACGCCGTGGTCGCCGCGGCGCGACGCACTCCCGACCGCGCTCACCGCGGCGGTCGTGGTGGGCCTGCTGCTGTTCCCGATCTCGACGCTGGTGCTCCGCTCGCTGACCACGGCGTCCGGCCTCGGCCTGGACCACTACCGCAACCTCGCCACCACCGGCGGCGGCACGCTGTCGGTCCCGGTCTGGGACGCCGTCGGCAACTCCCTGCGCACCGCCACCGTGGCCACGCTGCTGGCCCTGGCGCTGGGCCTGCTCGTCAGCCTCGTCGTCTCCCGCAGCCCCCGCAACGAACTCGGACGCCGCGGGCTCGGCCTGCTGGACGCCGCCTTCATGCTGCCCCTGGGCGTGAGCGCGGTGACGGTCGGCTTCGGCTACCTGATCACCCTCAACCGTCCGCCGCTGGACCTGCGCAGCTCGATGGCGCTGGTCCCGATCGCCCAGGCGATCGTGGCGCTGCCGCTGGTGGTGCGCGTCCTGCTGCCGGTGCTGCGCGCCATCGACCCCCGACTGCGGGAGGGGGCGGCGGTGCTGGGGGCGTCCCCGGGCAAGGTGCTGCGCGACGTCGACCTCGCGTTCGTGGCCCGCGGCCTCGGGCTGGCGACCGGGTTCGCGTTCGCGACGAGCCTGGGCGAGTTCGGGGCGACGTCGTTCCTGGCCCGGCCCGACGAGCCGACCCTGCCCGTGGTGGTGTTCCGGCTGATCGGACGCCCCGGCCTGGAGAACCAGGGCATGGGCATGGCGGCCGCGGTGCTGCTGGCGGTCGGCTGCGCGGTCGTGATGGGGTTGGCTGAGAGGATGAGGCCGGAGGAGGCCACGACATGGTGAACGAGGCAGGCGCCGGGCTGGGCGTCGAGGACGTGGTGGTGCGCTACCGCGTCACCGGCAACGACCAGCGCTACACGACGCCGAGCAAGCGACCCGTGGTCACGTGGGTCCCGCCCAAGCGGCCGGCCCCGGGCGAGGTGCGCACGGTCACCGCGGTCGACGGCGTGTCCCTGCACGTGGCGCCCGGCGAGGTGGTCGCCCTGCTCGGCGCCTCGGGCTCGGGGAAGAGCTCGCTGCTGCGCGCGATCGCCGGCCTCGAGCCGCTGGCCGAGGGCCGCATCACCTGGGACGGCCGCGACCTCGCCGGCACCCCCACCCACAAGCGCAACTTCGGGATGATGTTCCAGGAGCCGGCGCTGTTCCCGAGCCTCACCGTCGGCAAGAACGTCGCCTACGGCCTGCACAAGCTGCCCCGCGGGCGCCGACCCGAGGTGGTCGACCGGTTCCTCGAGCTCGTCGGCCTGCCCGGCTACCAGGACCGCAAGGTCACCGAGCTCTCGGGCGGCCAGGCCCAGCGCGTCGCCCTGGCCCGCGCGCTCGCCCCCGCCCCCCGCCTGCTCCTGCTCGACGAGCCGCTCTCGGCCCTCGACCGGGGCCTGCGCGAGCACCTGGTCGAGGTGCTCGGCGAGGTGCTGCGCCGCACCGGCACGACCGCCGTCCACGTCACGCACGACCAGGACGAGGCCTTTGCCCTCGCCGACCGCGTCGCGATCCTCGCCGACGGCCAGCTGCTGCAGCTCGACACACCCGACGCCCTGTGGCGGCGCCCGGCGAGCGCCGACGTGGCCACCTTCCTCGGCTACTCGACGTTCCTCACCCAGGTCGACGCGGACGCCCTCGGCCTCGGCGAGCTCGCAGCCCGCCACGTCGTCGCGCTCGGCCCCGAGAGCCTGTCGGTCGACCCGAACGGGCTGCAGGTCGCGGTGCGTGAACAGCGCGGACGCCGTGGCTACGTCTCCGTCACCGTCCTGCTCCCCAGCGGCCAGAAGGCGGAGCTTCGCCTGCCGGAGAAGATCGGGTCGGCCACGGTCGGGGTGAGGACCGACGCGGACGCCGTGGCGGTCATCGGCTGACTGACGAGGGGGAACACGCATGAAGGTGGGGATCGTGCTGGGCTCGGTGCGCGACGGGCGCGCGGGCGAGGCCGTGGCGAACTGGGTGGCCAAGGGGGCCGCCGGTCGGGAGGCGACCTACGAGCTCATCGACCTCAAGGCGTTCGACGTGCCGCTGTTGACCACCAACACGCACCCGATGAGGGCGAAGAAGTCCTACGACGACGAGCGCGTGCAGGCGTGGAGCGACGCCATCGACGCGTGCGACGCGTACATCTTCGTGACGCCCGAGTACAACCACGGCGTCCCGGGGGCGCTCAAGAACGCCGTCGACAGCCTCGGGCAGGAGTAGGTCGGCAAGACCGCCGCCCTGGTCGGCTACGGCTCGGTGGGCGGCGTGCGCGCGATCGAGAACTGGCGCCTCGTGCTGGCCAACTTCTCGATGACCGTGACCCGGGCCGAGCTCAACCTGAACTCCTTCTTCGACTGGGCCGACGGGTTGTTCGCCCCGCTCGAGCGCCGGACGCAGGAGCTCACCGTCCTCCTCGACGCCCTGGAGAAGGCGGCCGGCTAGGCCTCCTCGGCGAGGCGTCCCTGGATCTCGCGGGCGGCCTTGCGCAACGTCGCGACCATCGGACGCACCATCGGCGGCTCGAACCGGCTGGCCGGCATCGCGATGCCCAGGGAGGCGATCGCGACCCCGTCGGGGTCGTGAATGGCGTGCCCGAGCGCGAGCACGCCGCGCTCGGACAGCCCTTGGTCCCTCAGGCGCCTGCGCGTAGAGGGCCAGGACCTCCTCGTCGGTGAGCTCGGCGAGGATCGCCAGCCCGCCCGACGTGCGAAGAGGTTCAGTCCAACGAGACGATGGACGTCAACGCCCGCCGTGAGGGCACCGAGGTCCAGGAGTTCACGTCCGGCAAGCGCGCCGACGTGCTCATCATCGGGGGCGGCATCGGCGGACTCGCCGCGGCCACCGCCCTCACCCAGAAGGGCCTCACGGTCAAGCTGTACGAGCGCCAGCGCGAGTTCGGCGAGGTCGGGGCCGGCATGCAGATCGCCTCGAACTGCACCCGGATCCTGGAAGACCTGGGCCTGCTCGACGAGGCCAAGCGCCTCGGCGTCGTCCCCGACCGCATGGTCATGAAGGACGCCGTGGACGGCCGCGAGCTCATCCACCTCGACCTGCGCCGGGTGGAGGAGCGCTACGGGACGCCCTACATGGTGATCCACCGCTCCGACCTGCACGGCATCTTCCTGCGCGCCGCACAGCGCCAGGGCGTCGAGCTGCACGGCGGCATGAAGGCCGTCGCGTACGTCAACGTCGACGGCGGCGCCCGGGTCACGTTCGACGACGGTTCTACCGACGAGGCCGACGTGGTGATCGCCGCCGACGGCATCCACTCGGTCGCGCGCGCCTCGATCGTGCAGGACGAGCCCGTCAGCTCGGCCTACGTCGCCTACCGCGGCGCCGTGCCGATCGAGCTCGCCGCCGAGAACGACATCGACCCCGACGCCGTCCAGGTCTACGTCGGCCCCGGCTGCCACTTCGTGCAGTACGCCCTGCGCGCGGGCGAGATGTTCAACCAGGTCGCGGTCTTCGAGTCGCCCAAGGCCCTCGCCGGCCAGGACGACTGGGGGACCCCCGACGAGATGGACTCCGCCTTCGCCGAGACCTGCGAGCAGGTGCAGAAGGGCCTGCCGCTGATGTGGCGCGACCGCGGCGAGGACGGCACCGTCGACTGGGACGCCACCCTGGCCGCCTACAACGCGGTGCGCCCCGAGCACTGCCGCCGGATCCTGACCACCGGCCGGGTCTGGGGCGAGCTGTGGCACCTGCGTGACGAGGAGCGCCTCGCGCGCAACGCCGTCTTCGACGGCCTCGACCCGCACGAGTGGGCGTTCACCGACTGGGTCTGGGGCCCGACCGCCCTGTTCCCCGAGGACGAGCCCGCGATGTACGAGCCGATCCCGATCCGCTGAGCGGACGACGACGCCGAAGGGCCGGATCCACCTGCGTGGATCCGGCCCTTCGTGGTCGGGGTGACAGGATTTGAACCTGCGACCTCATCGTCCCGAACGATGCGCGCTACCAAGCTGCGCCACACCCCGATGGCCTCGAGGGCCGAGGAAGAGCATATCCCACGCCGGGTGGAATCTCACATCGCGTCCGAGCGCGGCGTCAGGGTCAGGAGGGTGACCTCGGGCGGACACGCGAACCGGTAGGGGGCGAACGGCGACATGCCGACCCCGGCGGAGACGTGGACCTGCGCGGTCCGCCCGCCGGCGCTGTGCTCGAAGAGGCCCTTCGCCTTCTCGGGCGGCAGGTCGCAGTTGGTGACGATCGCCCCGCGGCCCGGGATGCAGACCTGGCCGCCGTGCGTGTGGCCGGCCAGGACCAGCCCCACCCCGTCGGCGGTCATGGCGTCGAGGATCCGGAGGTAGGGGGCGTGCGTGACGCCGATCTCGACCGCGTCATCGGACGCCGGCCCCACGACGGCCGGGTAGTCGTCCCGACCGTGGTGGGCGTCGCCGGTGCCGCGGAAGCGCAGCTTCTGGCCGTTCACCTCGAGCTCGGCCCGGCGCTCCTCCAGGTAGGTCCACCCGATGCCCTCGAGGGCCGCGCGGAGGGCGTCCGTCGGCAGGGGGTCGGGGGTGCGCTTGCTCGGCTTGGACGACCCGAGCAGGTACTTCACCGGCAGGTTGAACCGGGGCAGCTCGAAGTCGTTGGAGCCGAACACGAACACGCCCGGGACCTCGACGAGGCGTCCGAGGGAGTCGATGAGCGGCTCGACCGCGTCGGACGAGGAGATGTTGTCCCCGGTGGTCACGACCACGTCGGGCTGCAGGCCCGCGAGCCCGCGGAGGAAGTCCCGCTTGCGGGTCTGCCGGGGGAGCAGGTGGATGTCGGACACGTGCAGCAGCCGGATCGGGTCGGCCCCCGGGGGCAGGACCGCCACCGGGAAGCGTCGCACCTGGAACGCGGTGCGCTCGATCCCGATGCCGTACGCGAGGCAGCCCGCGCCGACGGCCGCCGCGCCGGCGGCGAGGCGGCCGATCACCCGCGGCCCCTGGGCGGCTCAGCCGGCGGGGGCTCGCTGGGCGGCTCCGACGAGGGCGGGGCGCTGGTCGGGTCGGGCGTCGGCTCCGGCTTGTGCTCGGGCTTGGGGGCCGGGCCGGACGAGACCAGCAGGCGGATGGTGCTGAACTGCGGCGCGCGGTCCCGCGGCGAGATGCCGAGGAAGGTGCCGGCGGGCTTGGCGTTCTCCTGCCGGCTGATCGAGGTTCCGAAGCCGGCCTCCTGCAGCACCGCGCGGCACTCGTTCAGGCCCATGCGGGAGCAGCTCGGCACGTCGACCGTCGGCGGGGTGTACTTCGTCGGCGGCACGAACTTGTCGCGCGGCATGCCCTCCAGCGCGGCCCGCATCGCAGGCAGCCAGATGCCTTGGCCGGCCTCGCGGCCCGAGCTGCCGCTCAGCGTGTACGTGTTGTCGCGGATCCGGACGCCCTGGAGGCGGCGGTCCTCGTCCTTGATCCCCTTGAAGCGCTCGTGCTCGCGGTCGATGCCGATCATCGCGGCGCCGGCCAGGTTCGGGGTGTAGCCCACCAGCCAGATCGCCTTGGTGTTGCGCCCGTCCGTACCGGTCTTGCCTGCGAGGTCGTAGCCTGGGATCCGCGACCGCGACGCCGTACCACCGTTGAAGGGGCCCTTCATGACGTCGTTGATGCGGTCGGCGATCTCCTGCGGGATGACCTGCTGGCAGTTCGCCTGCGGGACCTCGAACTCCTTGCCGGCCTTGTTCACGACCGACTTCAGCAGGATCGGGTCGCAGCGCATGCCGCGGGCGGCCAGGGTCGCGTAGGCGTTGGCCAGCGAGATCGGCGACGACTCGGCGGTGCCCAGGGTGAACGACGGGTTGTGCGACACGTCCTCGATCGTCTGGTACCCGCCACCCTTCTTCGGGGCGTACTGGATCTTCAGGCCCAGGGTCTCGGCCATCTTGATCGAGTCACAGATGCCGACGTCCTGCTCTAGCGCGACGAAGTAGTTGTTCACCGAGTTCTTGGTGCCCGAGTACATGTCGAACTCCCCGCCGCCCCCGGCGTTGGTGACCCGCCACGAGTTCTTCTCACCCTTGAAGGTGAACGGGCCGGAGCAGCTCCTGAACACCTCGTTGTGCCAATCCTTGACCTTGGGTGCGTCGTAGGTGCGGCTCGTGGGGTAGCCCTTGGCGATCGCGGCGGCGAGCACGAACATCTTGTAGGTGGACCCGCCGAAGAAGCCGGCGGCACCGCCCAGGTCCCGCTCGACGGTGTAGTTCAGGTAGGTCTCACCGGGGTTGGTGCCGATGTTGGGCCGGCTCTGGGCCATGCCCTTGATGAGGCCGGTGCCCGGCTCGATCATGACCATCAGGCCGATCGCGGGGTCGGTGGGGTGGACGTACTCGGAGACGGCCTCCTGCGCCGCGCGCTGGGTGCGGCCGTCGATCTCGGTCTGGATCGTGAGGCCGCCACGCTTGATCAGGCGCTCGCGGGCGGCGGGGTCGGGCCCGAGGCTCGGCATGGACTTGAGCACGTTCAGCACGACGTTGCACAGGTTCTGGAACTCGGAGGCCACGCAGCCGTGCGGGGTCTCGGTGACCTGGGCCGGGTCGAAGCCGGTCTCCTTCGCCGCCGCCACCTGGGCCTTCGTCACGGGCGGGATGAAGTGCCACACGTCAGGGGTGTCGGCCTGGCCCAGCATGGCGTCGAGGACGTTGTTGCGGCGCTCGAGCGCGATCTTGGGGTAACGGATGGGGTCGGACGTGGCCGGGTTGCGGACGAGGCCCGCGAGCATCGCCGACTGGGTCAGGTCGAGGTCCTTGGCCGAGACGTTGAAGTAGCGCTTGGCGGCAGCCTCGACACCGTAGGCGCCGGCGCCGTAGTAAGACAGGTTCAGGTAGCGCTCGAGGATCTCGTCCTTGCTGAGCTTCTCCTCCAGCGCGATCGCATAGCGGAGCTCGAGCAGCTTGCGGGCGAAGGTGCGGTCGTAGGCGGCGGCGATGCCCTCGGCGTCGTTGTCGGCCACGGCCTTGTCGAGCAGGGCCAGCTTCACGTACTGCTGGGTGAGGGTCGACCCGCCCTGCAGGTTGCCGCTGGAGGTGCGCACGAGGGCGCGCAGCGTGCCGCGGAGGTCCAGGGCGCCGTGGAGGTAGAAGCGCTGGTCCTCCACGGCCATCTGGGCCTGCTTCATGGTGTCGGAGATCTCCGACAGCGGCACGTAGGCACGGTTCTCGTCGAAGAAGTTGGTCAGGACCGTCCCGTCGGCCATGAGCACCGTCGACCCCTCGGCGGGGGGAGGCGTCTCGATGTCCTTCGGCAGCGCCTGCAGCGCGTTGGCGCTGACCTTGGCGAGTTCGGCGGTCACTCCTGCCGCGGGCACGGCGACACCGGCCACGAGGACCCCGCCGAGGACGCTGACGAGGAGGAACATCAAGGCCGAATACAGTTTGCGACCCACGGTTGGCGCACGCATGGGGTCCAGAGTACGTGATCAACCTGTCAAGCCCCGCGAGCGCCCTCGCGGGGCGGCTGCGACGATGGCAGTTGGCGGCAACACCGTTGTGAAAGTTGCACACCTCCCTCTACCATGTTGTGACGCGGTGAGGGTCACCCCGTGTGGCAAGGGAAGAAGGTCGGGCAATGACGCTCATCGAGACCGACGACTGGACGCTGCAGGCGAAGTGCCGCGGGATGCAGGACAAGCTGTTCCCCGAGGGCGCCGACCAGAAGCGTGCGCGTGCGGTCTGCATGGGCTGCTCCGTCCGTTCCCAGTGCCTCGCCGAAGCCCTCGACAATCGCATCGAGTGGGGCGTGTGGGGTGGCATGACCGAGCGTGAGCGCCGCCAGTTGCTCCGCCAGCGCACCGACATCTCGTCGTGGCAGTCGGTGCTCTGCGGCAAGAAGAAGGACGACTGACCCCGACACCCCCGATGGGTAGGGTGTGCCCATGACCAAGTGGGAATACGCCACCGCACCGGTCCTGGTGCACGCGACCAAGCAGATCCTCGACAACTGGGGCGCCGACGGCTGGGAACTCGTCTCCATCGTGCCCGGCCCCAACCCGCAGAACGTGGTGGCCTACTTCAAGCGCCCGCTGCCGGAGGCCCAGTGACCACCCCCTCCCAGCGCCTGGCCGAACTGGGCCTCGAGCTCCCGCCCGTCGCCGCCCCCGTGGCCGCCTACGTCCCGGCCACGGCTTCCGCCGGCCTGGTGATGACCTCGGGCCAGCTGCCCACCGTCGCGGGCACGCTCGTCGCCACCGGCAAGGTGGGAGCCGACCTGACGCTGGAGCAGGCCGCCGACGCCGCGCGGACCGCGGCCCTCAACGCCCTGGCCGCGGCGGCGTCCGTGACCGGGGGGCTCGACAGCATCGCCCGCATCGTGAAGGCCACCGTCTTCGTGGCGTGCACGCCTGACTTCACCGGCCAGCCGCAGGTCGCCAACGGCGCCAGCCAGCTGTTCGTCGCGGTCTTCGGCGATGCCGGCCAGCACGTGCGCAGCGCGGTCGGGGTGCCGGTGCTGCCGCTGGACGCCCCCGTCGAGGTCGAGCTGACGGTCGAGCCCGCCTGAGCCCATGCAGCAGCCCCAGGCGATCGACGCCGCCCTCGCCGAGCTCTACCCCGAGGCCCGGTGCGAGCTCGACTTCACCTCCCCGCTGGAGCTGCTCGTCGCCACCGTCCTCTCGGCCCAGTCGACCGACCGCCGCGTCAACGCGGTGACGCCCGCGCTCTTCGCGCGGTACCCGGACGCCGCGGCCTACGCCACCGCGGACCCGGCCGAGATGGAGGAGCTGATCCGGCCCACGGGCTTCTTCCGCGCCAAGACGGGCCACCTGATCGGCCTCGGCGCCGCACTGGTCGACAAGTTCGGCGGCGAGGTGCCCGGCACGCTGTCCGAGCTGGTGACCCTGCCCGGCGTGGGCCGCAAGACCGCCAACGTGGTGCTCGGCAACGCCTTCGGGGTGCCCGGCATCACGCCCGACACCCACGTCGTCCGACTGTCGAACCGCTTCGGCTGGGTCTCCTCGAAGAACCCCGACGCCGTCGAGCGGGCGGTCGGCGACCTGTTCGACCCCGCCGACTGGGTCATGCTCTGCCACCGCGTCATCTGGCACGGCCGACGCCGCTGCCACGCGCGGCGCCCCGCGTGCGGTGCCTGCCCGTTGGCCGGCCTGTGCCCCGCGTACGGCGAGGGCCCGACCGACCCCGAGGTGGCGGCGAAACTCGTCCGGGAGCCGCGCGCATGAGGAGGGTCGTGGCCTTCCTGGCCGCGTCCGCGCTGCTCGCCGGCTGCGGGGTGTCCAGCGACCCGGCGCCCGCGGTGCGGGTCGACCCAGGGTTGGTCGCCCAGCGCGAGGCGGCCGGGATCGCGGACTGCCCCGAGACCCCGGCGGAGGCCGCGCCGGTGGCCGACGGCCTGCCCGACCTGCTGCTCGGCTGCCTCGGCTCGGGGCGGCAGGTGAACCTCGCCGCGCTCCGCGGTACCCCGATGGTGGTCAACATCTGGGCCCAGTGGTGCGCCCCCTGCCGGCTGGAGGCACCCTTCCTGAAGGAGTTCGCCGCGCGCGCCGGAGACGACGTCCTCGTCCTGGGCATCGACTACGCCGACCCCGACCCCGCGCTGGCGCTGGAGTTCGCCGCGATGGCCGGTTGGACCTACCCGCACGCCACCGACCCGCTGAAGCGCACGGCGGGCCCGCTTCGGTTCCAGGGCATCCCCATCACCCTCTACGTCGACGCCGACGGTCGCATCGCGTACCGCGAGGTCGGAGGCATCACCTCGACCCAGCAGCTCGTCGACGGCGCGCAGGAGCACCTGGGGGTGGGCGTGTGACCCGCATCCCGACCGTCCTGTCCGACCTCGCCGTGAGGCTCGCCGAGCCCGGCGGGGGCGCGCGCGTCGTGCGCGGACGCCCCGCGCGCCGGGGCCGCAAGGCCGCGGTGCTGATCCTGTTCTCGGGGCCCGAGCGGGCCCGACCCGAGGACCTCGACCTGGTGCTCATCGAGAAGTCGGCCACCCTGCGCAAGCACGCCGGCCAGTGCGCGTTCCCGGGCGGAGGCGTGGAGGAGTCCGACCCCTCGAGCGAGGCGGCCGCCCTGCGCGAGGCCCGCGAGGAGGTGGGCATCGACGCGGCTACCGTCGAGCTGCTCGGGGTCCTGCCGCCGGCGCACGTGGCGGTGACGGGCTACGACGTCACCCCGGTGATCGCGTGGTGGCGCGAGCCGCACCCGCTCGAGGTCGTCGACACCGTCGAGATCGGTGCGGTGCACACCATCAGCGTGGGCGACCTCGTCGACCCGGCGAACCGGCTCACGTGGCGCCTGCCCATGGGCTACCAGGGGCCGGCGTTCGTCGTCGGCGAGCTGTTCATCTGGGGCTTCACCGGCCACCTCATCGACGGGCTGCTGGACCTCGCCGGCTGGTCCCGGCCGTGGGACCCCCGCCGCATGGAGCTGGTCCCCGAGCGGTTCCTGCACCGGGCGGGGCTCGACACCGGCCAGTGAGCCGGGCTCAGGCGAGGCGCGTGTAGGCGTCCGGACGCCGGTGGCTCGCCCCCCAGACCTCCCGCTCCCGCCAGTCGCGGATGGCCTCCATGTCGAACCGGAACGGCACCAGTTGCGGGCGCGCGTCGGCCTTGGCGAGCAGCGGGTCGAGGGGGCGTCCGTCCAGGTCGAACACGATCGGGGTGTAGGCCGAGGACTGGCCCCACCCGTCGCCGGGATAGTTCGACGAGGCGATCGCGATCATGTTCTCGAAGGCGCGCGCCTCGAGCTGGTGGGCGCGCACGGGGTTCCACGCGGTCGCGTTGGGCACGAGCACGACCTCGGCGCCGGCCAGCATCAACTCGCGGGCGCTCTCGGGGAACTCGCGGTCGAAGCAGGTCATCACCCCCAGTTCGACGCCGTCGAAGGTGGCGGTCGCGAACCCCGTCCCGGCGGTCAGCGCCGCCTCGGCGTCGTAGCGCAGGGTGTGCACCTTGTCGTGGCGGAGCAGGAGCTCGCCCCGGCGTCCGATGACCAGGGTGGTGTTCGTCGGCCCGCCCGGGTGCTCGGCCAGGAGGCTGACGGCGACCCCCACGCCCAGCTCGGCGGCCGTCTCGCGGAAGCCGGCCACCCACGGCCCGTCGACCGGGGTGGCGAACGACGTGTCGATCGGGAGCGCGTAGCCCGTGGACCACATCTCGGGGAACAGGACCAGGTCGGCCCCAGCGGCCGCCGCCTCCCGCACGATCCGCTGCCCCAGCGCGAGCGACCCCGCGAGGTCGTTGCGCGGTGCGTGGTACTGCACGCCGGTGACCCGGAACGTGGACCGGGTGCGGGGCTGGCGGCGGGACGTGGCGGACCTCCTGCAGGGGGACGTGTCCCCGTGATTGTGTCATGCCCGCGTGGTGGGCCTTGTCACTGGCTATTTTCGTCGCGGAACACCAAGATGGCGTCATGAACCCGTCGACTCCGTGGTGGTCCAGCTCCGTCGTCTACCAGGTGTACCCACGCTCCTTCGCCGACAGCGACGGGGACGGGTACGGCGACGTCCGGGGCATCATCGACCACCTCGACCACATCGCCGGGCTCGGCGTCGACGTGGTGTGGCTCTCGCCGATCTTCGCCTCCCCCCAGGACGACAACGGCTACGACATCGCCGACTACCAGGCGATCGACCCGATGTTCGGCACGCTGGCCGACGTCGACGAGCTGACCGAGGCCGTCCACGCGCGCGGGATGAAGCTCGTGATGGACCTGGTGGTGAACCACACCTCCGACGAGCACGCGTGGTTCGTCGAGTCCCGCGACCCGGCCTCGCCGAAGCGGGACTGGTACTTCTGGCGCCCCGCGCGGGACGGGTTCGAGCCGGGCACGCCCGGGGCCGAGCCCACCAACTGGGGCTCGTTCTTCGGCGGCTCGGGCTGGGCGTTCGACGAGGCGTCGGGGGAGTACTACCTGCACCTGTTCAGCCGCAAGCAGCCCGACCTCAACTGGGAGAACCCCGAGGTCCGGCAGGCCGTGTACGCGATGATGCGCTGGTGGGTCGACCGGGGCGTCGACGGCTTCCGCATGGACGTGATCAACCTGATCAGCAAGACCCACCCGCTCGCCGACGGCGCCGTGAACCCGGGCGACCCCTACAGCTTCGAGATCGAGCGCGTGGCCAACGGCCCGCGCCTGGTGGAGTTCCTCGAGGAGATGAACCGCGAGGTCGGCATCACCGAGAAGCGCCTGTTCACGGTGGGCGAGATGGTCGCCTGCGACCTCGAGCACGCCCGCGAGTACACCGCGCGCGAGCACGACCGGCTCGGCATGGTGTTCACCTTCGAGCACGTCTCGCTCGACCACGCGGGGGGCAAGCTCACCCCGATCCCGCTGCACCTGCCCGACCTGAAGAAGAACCTCGCCCGCTGGCAGGAGGGCCTCGCCGAGGACGGCTGGAACTCGCTGTACTTCGAGAACCACGACCAGCCCCGGTCGGTCAGCCGGTTCGGCGACGACTCACCCGAGCACCGGGTGGCCTCGGCGAAGGCACTCGCGACGGTGCTGCACCTGCACCAGGGGACGCCGTACGTCTACCAGGGTCAGGAGATCGGCATGACGAACGCCGGGTTCACCCGGATCGACCAGTACCGCGACATCGAGGCCGTGGGCTTGCACCGGCAGGCGCTCGAGGCCGGGGTCCCGGAGGAGCAGGTGCTCGCCGGGCTGGGAGCGATGGGGCGCGACAACGCCCGGACGCCGATGCCCTGGACGCCCGAGGGCGGCTTCACGACCGGGACGCCGTGGCTCCCGCTCAACGCCACCACGGCGTCCGTCAACGTGGCCGACGACGTGGCCGACCCCGACGGCGTGTACGCCCACTACCGGCGGCTGATCGCGCTGCGGCGCGAGCTGGAGGTCGTGCGCATGGGCGCGTTCGAGCTGCTGCTGCCCGAGGACGAGAAGCTGTGGGTGTTCACGCGCACGCTCGGCGACGAGCGGCTGCTGGTGGTGGCGAACATGTCCTCGCACGCCGCGAGGGTGCCCATGGCCGAGCTGCCCTCGATCGAGGACGCGGAACTGCTGGTGGCGTCGGTCCACCCCGGGACCGACCTCCAGACCCTGGCGCCGTGGGACGCGCGGGTCTACCGGCTCAGGGCCTGACCTCGGGCGTGGTGCGCGGCGCGCCGGCGACGATGGCGCGCACGTTGGCGTTGGCCTGGTCGACCGCCCCGGTGACGGCCTCGATGCTGCGGTTGGCCTCGGCGATCGTGCGCTCGGGGGCGCTGACCTTGACCTTGTTCTTGCCGATGAGCACGAGGATGCCGGCGACGACCAACAGGATCACGGCCATCGTCAGGAAGCCCAGGGTGAACGCCCAGATGATCGGGACGACGCCCTGGTAGAGCGCGCTCAGCGCGAGGCCGCCGCAGATGAAGAGCAGGGTCGCGGCCTGGATCGCGAAGTAGCCGGCGGCTCCGAACATGCCCGCCCCGATGCCGGCGCGCTTGACCTGCGGCATCATCTCGGCCTTGGCGAGTTCGATCTCGCCCTTGATGATGGTCTGGACGTCCGCGGTGATGTCCTTGATGACCTCACCGATCTGCGGCTCTGCCATTCCACTTCCTCCCCGTCGGCTACCGGTCATGCTAGCGGGCGTCACAATCGGATGCGCAGGCCTTCCGTGGGGGCGTCCAGTTGCGAGGTGAACTCGGAGTGGTCGACGCGGGCGCGCCAGCAGGCCACGCGATAGGGCAGCAGCAGCGGCTCGGGGACGCGCGCTGACGACTCGTAGAGCTCGCCCACGTCCGCCATGAGCCGGCTCAGCCGGTCCTGCTCCAGGTCGGGGAACCGGCGCGCCACCATGCCGAGCAGGTCGACCCGGCTGATGGGCACCCAGAGTCGGTGGCTGCGTTGCTCGACCTCGCCGAAGAAGGTGGACCCCTCGAGCCGGTCGATGCTCTCGGTGCCGTAGGCGCCCGCCATGGCCTGCGGGTCGACGTCGCGCAGGAGGGCGGTGAGCCGGCGCACCCACGGGACCGAGTCGTCGCGCACCGTGTAGCTGACCGCGAGGTGCCCGTGCGGGGCGAGGGCGCGGGCGATGGAGGCCAGCGCGCCCTCGGCGAGGTCGTGCAGCGACTGGTGGACGTGGACGACGTCGAACGCCATCGCCGCGAACGGGAGGTGCTCCGCCGCCGCCACCGTGGGCAGGGCGCGCGGGGCGCGGTTCAGCAGGGCCCGGACGCCGGCCCGGCTCGTGTCGCAGGCCACCAGGTCCGCGCCGGTCCGGGTGAGGGCGGCACCCAGGGGGGCCGCGGACCGGCCGAGCAGCAGCACGCGCGGGGTGGGCAGGGGGTGACCGTCGGACGCCGCGGCCAGCCACTCGAGCGCGGCCTGCGGGAACGCGGGCTGGGTGGAAGCGGTCATGGGCCCGATCGTATGTCAAGGGGTGTCGGCGGCTGTGGATGGACGCCACGACTTGTCCACAGCGGTCGGATCGGGTGCGCGGGGTCGGGCGTCGCGGCCCAAGGTCCGGGCGTGGACAGGGACGACGAGGTGCTGCTGGTGACCGCCGACGGGCCGCTGCGGGACGCCGTGGAGGCGACCGCCGCGGCGCTGGGGTTGCGCGTGCGCGTCGTGGACGTGGACGGCGCCCTGGCGCGCTGGCCGTCCGCGCGGATCGTGCTGGTCGGGGGCGATCGGGCCGCGGCCCTCGCCTCGACCGGCCCCCACCGGCGACCGCACGTCTATCTGGTCGGGTTCGACCCGGTCGAGCTGGGCACGTGGTCGATGCCGCTGGGGGCGGAGGTGATCCCGTTGCCGCAGGGCTCGGCCTGGCTGGGCGGTGTGCTGGCCGCCGACGCGGGGCCGGACTCCCGGACGGTGGCGGTCGTGGGCGGGTCCGGCGGGGTGGGGGCGTCCACGCTGGCGGCGGGGCTGGCCCTGGCCGCGGTGCGCCGCGGCCTGACCTGTGCGCTGGTGGACCTCGACCCGCTGGGCGGCGGCCTCGACCTGGTGCTGGGTGCGGAACGGGCGCCGGGGTGGCGCTGGCCGCGCCTGCTCGGGGCGCGCGGCGAGGTCGGCGACGTGCGGGGCGTGCTGCCCGTCGTCGAGGGCGTCACGGTGGTCGCCATGGGGCGGGGGCCGGACGAAGGGGCGCTCACGGTCGAGTCGGTGCGTGCGGTCCTGGGCTCGCTGGGCCGCCACCACGAGCTCGTGCTGCTGGATCCCGGTCGCGTCCCGCTCCCCGCCGTGCGGCAGGCGGTGCGGGGCGCCGAGGCGACGGTCCTGCTGGCCGGCGGCGGCGTGCGGGCCGTGGCCGCCGCGGCGCGGGTCGCGGCCGGTCTGGAGGGGAGCGGTGCGGGCGTGGTCGTGCGCCGCGCCCCCGGCGGGCCGCCCGCCACGGTCGTCGCCGACGCCGTGGGGCTGCCCTGCTGGGGGGACGTGCCGACCGACCGTCGCGTGGCCGCCGACGCCGAGGCGGGCGAGCAGCCGGGGTGCGGGCGCTCCCGCTGGGGGAGGGCCGTGGCTCGGGTGCTCGACCGGGTGTGGCAGGAGGCGAGCGATGTCGGTTGACCTGGACGAGGTGCGGGCCCGGCTGAGCGCCCTGGGGCAGGTGGCGCGGCCGGCCGAGGTGGCCGAGGCGCTCGGCTGGCTGGGCTACGTCGTCAGCGACACCTCGGTGCTGGACACGGTGGACGCGCTGCGCCGCGAGTCGGAGGGGGCCGGGCCGCTCGACGAGCTGCTGCGCCTGCCCGGGGTGACGGACGTGCTGGTCAACGGCCCCGAGGAGGTGTGGCTCGACCGCGGGCGGGGCCTCGAGCTGTGCGGGGTGCGGTTCGCCGACGACGAGGCCGTGCGCCGGCTGGCGGTGCGGCTTGCGGCACTGGTGGGTCGCCGCCTGGACGATGCCTCGCCCTTCGTGGACGCGCGCCTGCCCGACGGCACCCGCGTGCACGCCGTGCTGGCCTGCATCGCCGGCCGTACCTGCGTGTCGCTGCGCGTGCCGGCGCGCGTGCGCCTGACGCTGGACGACTGGGTGGCGCGGGGATCCCTCACGCCGCTGGGGGCCGACCTGGTGCGGGGCATGGTGGCCGGCCGCGCCGCCTGCCTGGTCTCGGGCGGGACGGGGTCGGGCAAGACGACCTTGCTCGCCACGATGCTGGGGGAGGTGCCGGCCGACGAGCGGATCGTCGTGGTCGAGGACTCCCGCGAGCTCGCGCCCGACCACCCCCACGTGGTGCACCTCGAGGGCCGCACGGCGAACGCCGAGCGGGTCGGGTCGGTGACGCTGACCGACCTCGTCCGCAACGCGCTGCGCATGCGCCCCGACCGGCTGGTCGTCGGCGAGGTCCGCGGCGCCGAGCTCGCCGACCTGCTCGCGGCCCTCAACACCGGGCACGAGGGCGGGTGCGGCACGGTGCACGCCAACAGCGCGGGCGCGGTGCCCGCCCGGCTGGAGGCGCTCGGGGCGCTGGGCGGGTTGTCCCGGCACGCCCTGCACGCGCAGGCCGCGGCGGGCCTCGATGCGGTCGTGCACGTGCGGCGGGACCGGTCGGGCCGGCGCTTCGTGGAACAGGTCGCCGTCCTGGCGGCCGGCACCGACGGGCTGGTCACCGCCACCCCGGCCGTGTCCTGGACGGCCGACGGGCGCGAGGAACGCGGGCCGGCGTGGCCCCGGGTGGCGGGGTGGCTGCCGTGATGGCGTGGGTGGCCGCCCTGTGCGCGGGGCTGGCGGCGTGGTGGCTGGTGCCCGGGGCGTCCGAGGGCCTGGGGCGCCTGGCGAGCCGGCCGGCCGTGGTGCGGCCCCGGCGTGCGGCTCCGCGGGTCGGGCTGGCGGCGCTCGCGACGGCGGCCGTCGTCGTGGCGGCCGGGGTGCTCGGCGGGCCGTGGGGAGCGGCGGTCGCGCTCGCGGTCGCCCAGGTTGTGGGCTGCGTGGTGCTGCTGGCCGTCCGGCGCGCGGCGCGGGCGGCCCGAGCCCGGCGGCGGGCGGAGGTGGTCCACGCCGGCGAGCTGGTGGCGGGGCTCCTGCGCGTCGGGCGCGTGCCGGGCACGGCCCTGGTCGAGGCGGCCCAGGATGCCCCCGTGTTGCAGGTTGCCGCGGCCGAGTTCAGTGCGGGCGGCGAGGTGCCGGCGGCGTTGCGCCGCTCGCTCGGGCCGGCCGGCCACGAGGGGCTGTCGGACCTAGCGGCCGCCTGGGAGGTCTCGGTGCGGACCGGGGCGTCCCTGGTGGGGGCCGTCGACGCGGCGGCCGCCCGGCTGGCGGCGGAGCAGGACGTGGCCCGGGTGGTCGACGCCGAGCTGTCGGCGGCCAGGCTGGGTGGGCGGGTGATGGCGGGCCTGCCGCTGGTCGGGTTGGGTCTGGGCTTCGCATTGGGCGGGGACCCGGTGGCGTTCCTCACGGCGTCCCCGCTGGGGTGGGCGTCCCTGGAGGTGGGCGTCGCCCTGGCCTGTGCCGGCGTGGTGTGGATCGACACCGTGGCCGAGCGTTCGGGCGGCCGGTGATGGTGGGGCTGGCGGCCGTCGCGGCGGCGTTGGCGGTGTGGTGGGCGGTGCCGGTGCCGTCGCTGGCCCGGCTGGGGCCCGAGCGGCGGGACCGGTGGTCGGCATGGGCGGCCGGGGTGCTGGACGGGCTCCGTGCGGTGCTGCCACGGCGCGCGGCCGTGGACCGTGACCGGGCCCTGCGGGCCTCGGTGCCCCAGGTGTGTGACCTGCTCGCCGTCTGCCTCGATGCCGGACGCCCGACCCGGACGGCCCTGCGTGTCGTGGCCTCGGTGTTGACGGGGCCGGTGGCCGACGAGTTGCGCGGGGTGCTGCAGCGGATCGAACTGGGCCTCGACGAGGCCGAGGCATGGGCGTCGCTGTCGTCGGTGGCGGGGTACCGCGAGGTCGGGCGCGACCTGGCCAGGTCGGTGCGTTCGGGGCTGGGCCTGGCCGGCCTGCTCCGGCAACACGCCGCCGACGCGCGCAGGGAGGCAGCCGCCGAGGACCTCGTGCGCGCGCGGGCCGCCGGCGTGAAGAGCGTGGTGCCGCTGATGGTGTGCTTCCTCCCCGCCTTCATCGCGCTCGGCGTCGTGCCCCTGTTCGGCTCGCTCGTCACCGCCTTCCTCCCGTGAGTTCATCCACAGGCAGGCATCGCCCCCGGGCGTTGTCCACAGGGCCCGGAATCCGGTGCACCGGCCCGGGCGCCGACGCCCAAGGTCTGGGTCGAGCCGCACTCGGGCGGCACGTGACGAAAGGAAGCACCATGGCCGACAAGCTCATCGCCCCCGTCGAGGCGACCCCGCTCCCCACCCGTGACCGGCTGCGCGAGCGCGGCATGGCCACCGTCGAGTACGCGCTCGGCGTCATCGTGGTGATCGTGCTCATCGGCGCGATCGTCGTGGCGATCAACACCGACACGTTCCAGGCGCTCCTGAGCGGGCTGTTCAAGGCGTTGCTGGGCTGGATCACCAGCGCCTTCCAGCTGCCGATCCCGATCAAGTTCTAGGCCCGGGGAGGGGCTGTGGGGCCGGGCGCGCGGCGTCCGGCCCCACGGGTCGTGGAAGGAGGACCGATGCACAGGGGTGATCGCGGCATGGTGACCGTGGAGACGGCCTTCGCGACGTTGTTCCTGGCGGGGGCGCTGGCGTTGGCGATCCTCGTCGGCGGGGCGGCCTTCGTGCTGGGCCAGTGCCAGGTGACGGCGAACGAGGTGGCCCGGCAGTCCGCCCGCGGTGACGCGGCCGCGGTGGCGCGTGCCACGGCCGACGCCCCGGCGGGGGCGCAGGTGGTGGGCCGGCGTGAGGGCGGGGCGTCCGTGGTCGAGGTGACCTGGCACCTGAGGCTGGGCTCGATGAGCTGGCCGCTGGTGGCCCGGGCGCAGGTCCTGGAGGAGCGGTGACCCGGGGAGGCAAGCGCGACCAGCGGGGGAGCGCGACGCTGCTGGTGACGGTGGCGGTCCTCGTCGTGGCGGGCGTCGCCGCCCTGCTGGTGCTGGCCGGGGTCGCGCGGGCCACGGGCGAGCGGGTCCGTGGGGCGGCGGACCTGGCCGCCCTGGCCGGGGCGCGGGCGCAGGCCGACAACGCGGACGCGTGCGCGGCGGCCCGGTCGTCGGCCAGGGGCAACGGCGCCGAGGTCGTGGCGTGCCGAGTTTCAGGCGACGAGGTGGAGTTCGTGGTGACGGTCGAGGTGCGTGCGGCACTCCGCCTGGCCGGTGCCGACCACTGGTTCCCGGCGCGGGCCAACGCGGGCGTGGTGACGGGGGCTCCGGGGTAGGCGGGAGGTCCGTCGATCAGGGTTCGGGGACGGAGAGGGCGAGGTCGGTCGCCCAGGCGTTCCCCACGGCGAGGTCGTACTGCAACAGGCGAAGATCCCGTTCCAGGTCGGGGGGCGGCTCCGCACCGGGTGGGTAGCTCTCGAGCACCACCTCGCGCGTGTACCCCTGGGGCATGGGCATGGGGGCCGACGGCATGTTGAACAGGAAGCCGCCGAGGAAACCGTTGAGGCGGTAGTTCTCGTTCTGGCTCCAGGCGACCCAGCCGGCGCCGGCGCGCTCGTAGGCCTGCTTGACGGGGTTCCCCGCGGAGTTGAATCCGGCCACGAGGAGGCAGAGGGCGGCGGCGACGAGCACGGTGCCCGCACGGAGCGCCCAGACCCACCGTGGGACGTCGGTCCCGGCGGCCGGTGGGATCCTCAAGAGGCGGCCGAGCAGCAGGACCCCGCCCCAGGCCAGGACTCCCACCAGGAGGAGAGCGCCGAGGGCTCCCACGGCCGTCCAGACCCCGACTGAGCTGATCAGCAGTTCGGCCTCGCCGACGTAGGCGAAGTCCGACGGGTACAGGGGCTCGCCCCGGAAGCGAATCTTGAAGTGGTTCACCGCCGCCACCAGGACGCCCACCATCGCCGCGAGGGATACCGCCCAGCGCAGGCGGCCGGTCAGGCCGAACAGCCCAGGACGACGACGGCCACGAGCGCGGTGCTGAGGAGCAGGGTGTCCGGGCCGAGGCGCAGGAGGTACTCCGTGGTCCACCAGCCGTAGGACTTGGCGGTCGTGGCCTCCAGGGCGAGCACGATCGCAGCGCTGGTCGCCGCCACCATGACCACGATGGCGCACCAGCGCCACAAGCGCGCAAGGAAGTTGCGGGACATGCCCTCCGACACTCGGGCAAGGGTACACGCCAGGAGGCCACCGTTCGGGGAGGCTCAACGGGTCCCTGGCCCCACCAGCAGCGCGACCAGCCCGGCGGCGCCGGCCTTGTCGAGGGGGTTGTTCCCGTTCCCGCACTTGGGGGACACGACGCAGGCGGGGCAGCCCTCCTCGCACGGGCAACGGAGCAGCCGTTGCAGGGTCGCGCCCCACCACGGCTCGGCCAGCTCGTACCCGCGGTCGGCGATGCCCGATCCGCCGGGCAGCCCGTCGTGCACGAACACCGTCAGCTCCCCGGTGTCGGGGTGCAGCACGGTCGACAGCCCTCCGATGTCCCACCGGTCGCAGGGTACGAACGCGGGCAGCAGGCCGATCGCGCAGTGCTCCGCGGCGTGGGCTGCCCCGCCGAGGTCGAGCAGCGCCGTCCCGGTCACATCGACGAGGGAGGCCAGCACCCGGTCGGGGACGGTCCACCACGTGGCCCGCGTGACCATCCGTCGCTCGGGGAACTCCAGCGGGGTGGAGTCCCACACCTCGCCGGACTCGGCGTCGCGGCGCAGGTAGGCGACCACCTGGTTCGAGAGTTCCACCGAGCCGACGTGCAGGGTGCCCAGGCCCAACGGCCGGGAGGCGGTCTCGGCGAGCACGCGCACCGAGGCCACCGACTGCGCCTGGGTGAACCAGTCGGGGTTCGACCGGTGCGCCAGCGCCACCCGGTCGCCCAGGTCGAGCTCGTCGACGAACCACGTCTCGCCCTGGTGCACGTAGATCGCCTCGGGGTGGAGGATCCGGTCGGCGGCCGACGGGTCGACCTGCCCGATCACGCGGCCCGTCGCGGCCTCCACGACCTCGACCGCCTTGCCCTGCATGGAGCGCAGGTCGATCGCGTCGACGGCCCGTGCGGCGTGCGTCCAGAACCACCCGCGCGTGCGGCGCCGCAACGCGCCCTGGGCGGCCAGCCGCTCGGCCAGCGCGACCGTCGACGGGCCGAACCACTGGGCGTCCTCCTCGGTCAGCGGCCGCTCCTGGGCCGCGGCGCACAGGTGCGGGCCCAGCACGTAGGCGTTGTCGGTGGGTACCACCGTGCGCTCGACCGGCCGGTCGAACAGCAGCTCGGGATGTGCGACGAGGTAGGCGTCGAGCGGGTCCTCGCGCGCCGCGAGCACGGCGATGGCGTCGCGCCCGGCCCGGCCGGCGCGGCCGACCTGCTGCCAGAAGGCGGCCAGGGTGCCCGGGAAGCCGGCGGTGACCACGGCGTCCATGCCGGCGATGTCGATGCCCAGCTCGAGCGCGTTCGTGGACGCCACCCCCCGCAGCCGTCCGCTTGAGAGCGCGGCCTCCAGGTCGCGGCGGTCCTCGGCGAGGTAGCCGCCGCGGTAGGCGGCGATCCGCTCGGGCGCCGAGGACAGCTCCCGCGCCCGGATCGCGACCAGCTCCGCTTGCACGCGCGACGTGGTGAAGGCGATCGCCTGCCCGTCCTCGGTGAGGCCGGCCAGCAGTCGGGCCGCGGTCTCGGTGAGGGAGGGGGTCGGCTCGAGCAGCACCACGTCGAGGGCGGGCGCGGGCGATCCGTCGTCGGTCACGGCCACCACGTCGTCGGCACCGATGAGGCTGGCGGCCACGGCGTCCGGCTCGCTGATCGTCGCCGACGCGCAGACGAACACCGGCGACGCCCCGTAGGAGGCCGCGAGCCGACGCAGCCGGCGCAGCACCGCCGAGACGTGCGCGCCGAACACCCCCTTGTAGCGGTGCGCCTCGTCGACCACGACGTGGGTCAGCCGGCCGAGCAGCCGGGAGTAACGGGCGTGGTTCGGCAGGATCGACCGGTGCAGCATGTCGGGATTGGTCAGCACGTACGAGGCGAAGTCGCGGGCGTAGCGGCGCTCGTCGGGGTCGGAGTCGCCGTCCAGCGTCGACACCCGCCAGCCGTCGATGCCGAGCTCGGTGGCCGAGCGCAGCTGGTCGTGGGCCAGCGCCTTGGTCGGGGCCAGGTAGAGCGCGGTCGAGCGCGGCGGGGCGGCCAGCACCGGCAACAGGAAGGCCAGCGACTTCCCGGACGCCGTGCCGGTCGCGATCGCCACGTGCCGTCCGGTGTGTGCCGCGGACGCGGCCGCGACCTGGTGGGCCCACGGCCGCTCGATGCCGCGCCGCGCGAAGGCCGCGCGCACCTCGGGGGTCACCCAGTCGGGCCAGTCCACGGGACGCCCGGGCCGCGCCGTGCGGTGGTGGACGTGCGCGACGTGCTCGGCCGTGGCCAGCCAGTCGGGGAGTGCCACCTCAGCCCGCCCTGTGGGTGATGCGGCCGGCGCACACGGTGGCGCGCACGGGCATGGCCAGCAGGTGGGCATGGGTGGCGGCGGGGTCGCCCTCCCACAGGGGGTCGGCGCCGAGCACGACCAGGTCGCCGCGGTCGCCCACCCGGAGGCGGCGCCCGTCGACCGAGGCGGCCAGCGCCTCGCGAGGCGTGAGGGACTCGGCGGGGTGCCAGCCGGGGCGGTCGTCGCCCGAGCGGTGCACGGCGGTCGCCATCGTCAGCCACGGGTCGGGCGGGGACACCGGGGCGTCCGACCCCAGCGCCAGCGTCGCACCGGCGTCGATCAGCGACCGGGCGAGGTAGAGCCGGTCGGTGCGGTCGGCCCAGACCCGCTCGGCGGTGTCGCGGTCGGCGACGAGGTGGTGGGGCTGCATGCTCGCGGTGACGCCGAGGGCGGCGAAGCGGGCGATGTCCTCGCGGCGCAACAGCTGGGCGTGCTCGACCGACCCGGACGCCCCGGTCGCCTCGAACGCGTCGAGCGCCACCGCGTTGGCCCGGTCGCCGATCGCGTGCACCGCGGCGTGCAGGCCGCCCGCGTGGGCGCGGCCCAGTAGGTCGGCGAGCTCGGACGCCGTGACGTTGGGGGCCCCGGCCGCCCGGTCGTCGCCGGGGGAGCCGTCGGTGTAGGGGTCGCAGCACCACGCGGTGCGGGTGCCCATCGACCCGTCGGCGATGACCTTCAGCGGCCCCATGGTGGCGAGCCCCTCACCGCCGGGCAGTCCCTCGCCGGTGCGGAACCCGGCCGCGAGCACCTCGTCGAGCTGGTGGGGGTACACGCCGGCGCGCACCCGTAGCGCCCGCTGGCCCCGGGCGACGAGCGCGGGCCATGCCCGGAAGGCCGCGTCGAACTCGAGGTCGACCAGGCCCACGAGGCCGCGCGCGCTGAGCCGGGCGATGGCGGCGTCCACCTCGGCTTCGGTGGGCTCGACGCCGGGCAGGGTCGCGAGGGCGCCGAAGATGGCGAACCACTCGTTCTCGGCCAGGGGGTCGGTGCGTGGCTCGAGGCCGAAGTGCGCCAACGCGGCGGAGTTCAGCCAGCCGTTGTGGGCGTCCCCGGCGATGACGACGACGGGGCGACCGCCGGTGACGGCGTCCAGTTCGGCGACGGTGCCCACGCGCGGCCAGGGCGCCGAGCGGTACCCGAACGCGACCATCGCCCGGTCGTCGCCCGCGCGGTCGGCCAGCGCCGCGGCGACCCGCGCGCAGACCTCCTCGGGGCCGGCGGTGCCGGCGACGTCGACCCAGGTGGTGGACCGCACCCACTGCAGGAAGTGCACGTGGGCGTCCCACAGCCCGGGGACGAGGAACGAGCCCGCGGCGTCCAACACCGCCTCGTCGACCGACGCGGCCAGGGCGGGCCCGACCTCGACGATGACGCCGTCGCGGATGCGCACGTCGGCGGGGACGGAACCGCCCTCGTCCACGCCCACCACGCGCCCACCGCGCACCAGCACCGAACCCGACACAGCACTCACTCCCATCGAGGGACCAGCGTAGGCCGCGCGTCTGACAGGCTGGGCGCATGCTCGACCGCGTCCACGCCGCCGCCCTCGCCGACCGCCTGCGTTCCGCCGGCTACACGCTGGAGGAGGTCACCGACCGCCTCGGCGCCGAGGCCACCGATGCGCTCGCGCGCAACACGACGCTCGCGGCACGCGACGCCCTGGGCGACGCGGCCGACGCGCAGGCGGCGCTGGTGCGGATGTTCCTGCTCCACGACACCGTCTCCCCGGACGCCGCGGGCGCGGCCCTCGGCGACCTGGGCCCGCTGGAGGAGGCCGGGATCGTGGCGGCCACCTCCGACGGCGTCCGCGCGGGGCTGGAGGTGCGCCCCTACGCGGCGGCCGGTGCCGGTGTGGACTTCTCCGGCTGGATCGCCAGCGACCTGATCCCGATCCTCGACGGGCGCCTGGGCCGGTCGCGGCCCGACTACGTGCTGGGGGCGTCCCCGGCGTCGACGACGCTGGCGCAGATGACGATCCGTCGCCCGGTCGCCCGCGCGCTCGACCTGGGGACGGGCTGCGGGATCCAGAGCCTGCTGCTCGCCGGGCACGCCGGCCACGTGGTCGCCACCGACCTCAACCCGCGCGCCGTCGCGATGGCGCGCCTGACCGCGGGGCTCAACCGGCTCGACCTCGACGTCCGGGAGGGGTCCCTCTACGAGCCCGTCGCCGACGAGGCCTTCGGCCTCATCGTCACCAACCCGCCCTACGTCATGAGCCCGCCCACCGGCGAGCGGCTGGTCTACCGCGAGGGGCTGTTGAGCGCCGACGAGCTCGTGCGGCGGGTCGTCGTCGAGGGGGCCGACCGGCTCGCGCCCGGCGGAACCCTGCAGGTGCTCGGCAACTGGGCCGTCACCGACGACGAGGACTGGACCGACCGCCTGCGCCGTTGGGTCGAGCCCACCGGCTGCGACGCGCTGGTCCTGCAGCGCGAGCACCTCGACGCGTACGAGTACATCGAGGTGTGGCTCAACGACGCCGGGCTGGTCGGCACCGACGCGTACGCCCCCCGCTACCGCGCGTGGCTGGACTACTTCGCCGCCCTCGGCATCACGGGCGTCGGCATGGGCTGGATGATGCTGCACCGCGCGGGTCGCGCCATCCCCGACATCCGGATCGAGCCCTGGCCCCACGCCGTGCACAAGCCCCTCGGGGAGGCGTTCGCGGACCACATCGCGGGGGTTTCGCTGGCAGCCCTTCCCGACGAGGCACTCCTGGGTCGGGCCTGGGAACTCGACGGACGCGTCGACGTCGAAACCGTGGGACGCCCCGGCGTTGAGGACCCCGAACACATCGTGTACCGCCAGCGCTACGGGTTCGGCCGTGCGGTCGAGGTCGACACCGCGCTCGGAGCCGTGCTGGGCGCCTGTGACGGCGACCTCACTGCCGGGCAGATCATCGCTGCCGTCGCCGACATCCTCGACGTCGACCCGGACGCCCTCGCCGTCGAGGTGACCCCCAAGCTGCGTGACCTCATCGGGGAGGGCTACCTGACCTGAGCTGGCTCAGTTCACCTGGCTCGTACCCAGGGCGATCGTGCCGCTCCGGCGCGATCCTGACGGGTCGACCCACGTGAGCGTCACCTGCTGCCCGGGCTCGAGTTGTGCCAGCAGTCCCGCGAGGTCGGACTGGCTGACCACGGCCTGGCCGTCCAGGGACGTGATGGTCGACCCGGCCACCAGACCGGCCTCGGCGGCCGGACCGTCCGCCAGCACCGAGTTCACCCACACCCCGGCCGAGGGCGCGACAGTGATGCCGAGGTAGGCCTTGGCGCCGATGCGCGTGGTCGCGGTCTCCGTGCCCGACCGGATCTGGTCGACCACAGCGAGGGCGTCGGAGATGGGGACGGCGTAGCTGACGGTCGTGATGGGCATCGACCGGCCCGCTCCGCGCATCCCGCCCGGGTCACGGGTGACGGTCTGCGACCCGGCGGTCGTCATCCCGGTCACCTCGCCCTCGCTGTCGAACATCGGCCCGCCGGAGTCGCCCGGCACGGCCCCGGCGTTGGTCTCGATGACCCCGGTCAACGTCTCGGTGCCGCCGTTGCCGTCGTCGACCGTGACCTGCTGGTTGAGCGCGGTCACCTCTCCGGACGCCGCGACGAGTTCGCCGCCGCCCGACGCGTTCCCCATGGCGGTCAGCGTGTCGCCGATGGAGACGATGTCCTGGTCAGGGGTGATGGTGGCCAGGCCCTCGGCGTCCTGCAGCTGCAGCAGGGCGACGTCGCGGCTCGCGTCGTGGCCGACGACGGTGGCGGAGTAGGTCTTGCCGGTGGCCGGGATCGTGACCGACACCTCCGAGGAGCCCTCGACCACGTGGTAGTTGGTCAGGACCTCACCGGAGGCCGTGAGCACCATGCCGGTGCCGGCGCCCTCCCCACTAGCTGAGCGAACGGTGATCAGCACGACCGATTCGGCGGGGTCGGCCGGCGTGGCGGCGGGCGCAAGCTTCGGGACGCCGAGGGCGAGCACGCAGGCGGCAGTGGTGGTTACCAGGGCGAGGGAGCGCTTGTTCATGCCCTCAGTGGACCGGTGCCGCCTGTGTGTCTCCTGTGGTAGCGCCGTGGGGCGGCGGTGAGTCGCCCCCTTGAGTTTGTCGACCACGTCGAGCGCCTCGCGGGACCGGTCGTCCCACCGTCTCGTCCCGGCCCATCAGAGGTCGGGTCGGGGTCGTCGCCGCCGGTGAACTCAGTTGAGCGGGCTCGCCTTCGGCGTGATGGGGGCGGTGCGTTCGCGGCCGGACGCCGTGGTCCAGGTGATGGTCACCGTGGAGTCGGGCTCGACCGTGTCCAGCACGTCGGACAGCTCGGAGCGCGTGCGCACCCGCTGGCCGTCCAGGGAGAGGATCGTGTCGCCTGCCGCCAGGCCGGTCCGGGCCGCCGGGGTGTCGGGCTGGACGTCGGAGACGATGACGGCCGAGGAGTCGTCGGCCTCGACGATCACGCCCAGGTAGGCCTTGGGGCCGATCACGACGGTGCCGGACTCGTCGCCGGCGCGGATCCTGTCGACCACGTCGAGCGCCTCGCGGATCGGGACGGCGTAGACCTGCTTGTCCTCGGTCTCGCCGTCGCCGGTGCTGCTGCCGGCAGTGGTCATGCCGAGCACCTCGCTCTCGGCGTCGTACATGGGACCGCCGGAGTCCCCGGGCCAGGCCGGGGCGTTGGTCTCGATGAGGCCGCGCAACCGCTGGGGCGGGTCGTTGACGTTGGCGCCCTTGACGTTGATCTGGCGGTCGAGCTCGAGAATGTTGCCGCGGTGGGCCGACACGTAGCCCTGCCCGTTGGCGTTGCCCGCGGCCACCACGATGTCGCCGATGCGCACCGGGTCGGAGTCGATGGTGACGACGTCGAGGTTGCTCGCGCGGTCCAGCTTGAGCAGGGCCACGTCCTTGGTCGCGTCCCGGCCGACGAGCTCGGCGGTGTGCCGGCGCCCGGTCGCCGCGATGGTGACGGTGATCGCCTCGGTCGAGCGCACCACGTGGTAGTTGGTCAGCACGTAGCCGTCGGGGGTGAGCACCATGCCTGTGCCCGCCACGCCCTCGGCGGGCGTGCGGCCCGTGATCAGGACGACGCCGCGCTTGAGGTCGTCGGTGACGTCGACGGGGCCGACCGATTGCTCGGGCAGGGGACGCGCGGAGTCCTGGGGCGTGGTCTGCGGCAGCCCGGGCGTGGGGCCGGGATCGGACACCGCCGGGCTGGGGGTGACCACCGTCGGGGCGGGCGAGGGCTGCAGCCGCTCGAGCCACGTCGAGGTGGAGGTGGTCAGGGCGATCGCGCTGCCGAACTGGCTGAACATGGCCATCAGCACCCCCAGCACCACCAGCACCAGCGAGGGTGGGCGTGGCGCCGGGCGCGGGCTCGGGGGAGGCCAGGGCGCGGTCACCCGGTCAGTCTAGGAGGACCGGCAAGGGCAACCGGAGGCGTCCGTCTTGACGCGAGGCGCTATTGTCCGGCCCGTGGGAACAGATACCAAGCGTCGGCTCGTGATCGTGGAGTCGCCCGGCAAGGTGCGCAGCATCGCCCAGTACCTGGGCGAGGGCTACGTCGTCGAGGCGTCGATCGGTCACGTGCGCGACCTGCCCACCGGTGCGGCCGAGGTGCCTGCCAAGTACAAGGGTGAGAAGTGGGCGCGCACCGGCGTCAACGTCGAGAACGACTTCGAGCCGCTCTACGTCGTGCAGGCCGACAAGAAGGCGACGATCCGCAAGCTCAAGGATGCGCTGAAGAACGTCGACGAGCTCTACCTCGCCACCGATGAGGACCGCGAGGGCGAGGCCATCGCGTGGCACCTGCTGCAGGAGCTGAAGCCCAAGGTCCCCGTGAAGCGGATGGTGTTCCACGAGATCACCCCCGACGCGATCCGGGCGGCCGTCGCCGCACCGCGCGAGCTCGACACCGATCTCGTCGACGCGCAGGAGACCCGCCGCATCCTCGACCGCCTCTACGGCTACGAGGTCAGCCCCGTGCTGTGGAAGAAGGTCATGCCGCGCCTGTCGGCCGGCCGCGTGCAGTCCGTCGCGACCCGGCTGGTCGTCGACCGCGAGCGCGAGCGGATGGCGTTCCGCTCCGCGAGCTACGCCGACCTGACCGTGACCCTGGACGCCGCGGGTCACGACCCCGACTCCTTCACCGCGCGGGTCGCCTCCGCGGCCGGCCTGAAGGTGGCCTCGGGCCGCGACTTCGACTCGCTTGGCCGCCTGACCGCGAAGAAGGCCCTGCACCTCGACCTCGAGGGCGCGCAGGCGCTGGCCGCCGCGCTCACCGGGGCGTCCGTGGTCGTGGACGCCGTGGAGGCCAAGCCGTACACGCGGCGTCCGTACCCGCCCTTCCGCACCACCACGCTGCAGCAGGACGCCGGCCGCAAGCTCGGCTTCACCGCCCAGCGCACGATGTCGGTGGCGCAGGCGCTGTACGAGGGCGGTTTCATCACCTACATGCGTACCGACTCCACGACGCTGTCGGGGTCGGCGATCGCGGCCGCCCGCGCGCAGGTCAAGGAGCTCTACGGGGACGCCTACCTGCCCGACAAGCCCCGCACCTACACCTCGAAGGTCAAGAACGCCCAGGAGGCGCACGAGGCCATCCGCCCGGCGGGTGACCACTTCCGGACGCCGCAGGCGACGGGCCTGCGCGGGGACGAGTTCCGGCTCTACGACCTCATCTGGAAGCGCACGGTCGCCTCGCAGATGAAGGACGCCGAGGGCCAGACCGTCACGATCACGATGACCGCCCGGCCGTCCGCGGCCGTCGAGGTGGCCGACGCCACCTCGGGCGAGGTGCGGCAGGTGGCCGAGGCCGGGCTCACGGCGTCCGGTCGGACGATCACGTTCCCGGGCTTCCTGAAGGCCTACGTCGAGGCGCGTGACGAGGGCGCCGCCGACGACGCCACCGCCAACCTCCCCGCGGTGGAGCAGGGCGAGAAGCTCGCCATCGCCGGGGTCGAGGCTGACGACCACGCCACCCGCCCGCCGGCCCGCTACACCGAGCCGTCGCTGGTGGCCAAGCTCGAGGAGCTCGAGATCGGCCGGCCGTCGACCTACGCGTCGATCATCCGCACGATCACGGCGCGTGACTACGTGTTCAAGAAGGGCACCGCGCTGGTGCCGACGTGGCTCGCGTTCGCCGTGACCCGCCTGCTGGAGGAGCACTTCACCCGGCTGGTCGACTACCAGTTCACCGCCGAGATGGAGGACGTGCTCGACGAGATCGCCGCCGGCTCGGCCGACCGCGTCGCGACGCTCAAGGAGTTCTACTTCGGCCCCGAGGGCGAGGGCGGCTACGAGGGCCTGCAGTCGCTGGTCGAGCACCTGGGCGAGATCGACGCGCGGGCGCTGTCGACGTTCCACCCCGTCGGGGGCGAGGAGTCCGGCATCGCGGTGCGCGTGGGTCGCTACGGCACCTACATCGAGGACGCCGACGGCAACCGGGCCAACGTCGAGGAGGACCTGCCGCCCGACGAGCTGACCGTCGAGAAGGCCCAGGAGCTGCTGGCGACCCCGGCCGGCGCCGAGCGCGAACTCGGGGTGGATGCGGCGTCCGGCAAAGCGGTCGTGGCGAAGAACGGGCGGTTCGGCCCCTACGTCACCGAGGTGCTGCCCGAGGGCTCGCCCAAGACGGCCAAGCCGCGCACGGCGTCGCTGTTCAAGGACATGTCGCTGGAGACCGTCACCCTCGACCAGGCGCTGCAGCTGATGAGCCTGCCGCGCGTGGTCGGGGCGATCGACGGCGAGGAGGTCACCGCCCAGAACGGCCGCTACGGCCCGTACCTGAAGAAGGGCACCGACTCCCGCTCGCTGGAGAACGAGGACCAGCTCTTCACCGTGACGCTGGAGGAGGCGACCGCGATCTTCGCCCAGCCGAAGACGCGCGGACGCCGCGCCGCCGTCGCGCCACTGAAAGAGCTCGGGAACGATCCGGTGTCCGGCAAACCGATCGTCGTCAAGGACGGCCGGTTCGGGCCGTACGTCACCGACGGCGAGACCAACGCGACCCTCCGCAAGGCGGACTCGATCGAGGCGATCACGCCCGGGCGTGCGGCCGAACTGCTCGCCGAGAAGCGCGCCAAGGGCCCCGCCCCGAAGAAGACCCCAACGCGGCGGACGACGACCCGCAAGGCTCCCGCGAAGAAGCCGGCCGCCAAAAAGTAGGCGGTCGGCCGGGGTGTCTGGCCGGAGCGCGCCCGCCCTGTCGCGGGACGTCGCAAGCTGAAGGACGCCGCTTGCAGCGGGGCGGGCCCGATCGCCATCGCTGTGTACTTCGCGCTGCGCGCCCATGGCATCGATGACGCCCTCGAAGGCACGATCAGGGTCTCCGGCGGTCCTATGCGACTCGGGTGGCGTCGAGCTGAGCCTGGATGGCGTCGAGGATGAGGGTGAGTCCGTTGTCGAATTCACTCGGGTAGGTGTAGTCGCCCCTGCTCAGCAGTTCGGTCAGCGACCGTGAGAGGTTCGGGTAGGCGCCCGGGTCGGGTGAGACGGTTGCCGCGAACTCAGCTTCTGCGCCCGGGCTGGGCGGGAACGGGAGATTGGTCTCACTGAGCGCAAAGCCGTAAACGAAGGCATCCACGGTTGAAAAGGCGAGCGTCGCCAGTGGAGCAGTGAACCCGGCGGCGAAGAGCCAACCGAGGACCCTGTCGTGATGAGTCAGCAAGGCCGCACTCGGCGCAGGCCGTGATTCGATCATCGCGATCGACCACGGGTGAGCGACGAATACGGCGCGGGCGGATCGGGCGCGCGTTTCCATGGCCTCCCGCCACGGCGCATCTCGCGGAGGAAGATCGATCTTGGCGATGGCCCATTCGGCGAGCGCGTCGAGGAGATCATCTTTGCTCGAGACATGGTGATAGAGCGACATGCCCTCGACTCCGAGCTCGCCGCCCACGCTTCGCATCGAGACACCAGCGAGACCGGACCGGTCGGCGACAGCAGCTGCCGCGGCTATCACGCGTTCCCTCGTCAAGGTCCCTCGTCGGCTCACTGTGACATCATTGCGTAACTTACGGTCGTAAGAGTAGGATCTGGCGGCAAGCCTTACATGTGTAAGTCTCTATCCCAAGGAGCCCGCATGACCGTCGACCACTCCTTCCCGTCCCGGCCGCTCGATCCGAGAGTCCGGCTCGCCGCGCTCTGGACGAGCGTCATGTTTCTCGTCGCGTTCGTCGACATCTTCGCGTTCTACCGCGCTGACCTCCGGGAGCAGATCGAGGCAGGACGCGCTTTCGTGTTCACCATCAATGAAGCCTTCATGTTGGGCATCGTTCTGTACGTCGCAGTGCCCTCACTGATGGTTGCCGCGTCGGTACTGATCCCGCGGGGGGTTAATCGGTTGATGCAAATCGTGGTCGCGGCAGTGTTCGCCCTCACGATCATCGGGGCTGCGGTCGGCGAGTGGAGCTACTACCTCGTTGCCAGCGGCATCGAGCTCGCGCTCCTCGCAGGGGTCATCGCTGTCGCGGTCCGATGGAAGGACACTCCGCTGGTCACAGCGCGAGACCTCGCGGCGGCCCGAGCCTCCCGGGACGCGTGAGGGTGAGCCCGCGAGTGACCCGCTCACGACAAGCGCGCACGTTCCTCACCATCACTTTCGGCGCTGTCCTGCTGCTGTGCTTCCCGGCGCTGATCGGCGTCGATGCCGACTACCTGGGGGTTGCCACGCCTCTTGCGCAGTGGATTCCCGCACTTGCGGTCATTCTTGCGGTCAGACCCGTGCGCGGCAGCCGAGCCCTGCGAGGCTCGTGGCGCGCCTCACCCTTCGGCGGGGCGCGCACCTGGATCGTCATCGGGCTCATCACGGCCGCCATCCTCGGTGTCGCCGCGGCGCAGATCGTTGTGGGCGTCGCCGTGGGCGTCGTCTCGTGGTCACCCGATCCTGCCATCGGCGAGACTGCTCTGCTCGTTCTCCCCGTGGCGCTGCTCGCCCTCCTCTCCGCAACAGGTGAGGAGTTCGGCTGGCGGGGATTCCTCTGGACCCGCGTCCGAGGGAATCGTGGGTTCTGGTGGACCGCCCTCGCTGTCGGTGCCGTCTGGGCCGTCTGGCATCTCCCACTGCTCGTCGCATACGGCGCTCAGGGGGACCTGTCCTGGCGAACCGTGCTCGGAACGACGGTCGACCTCCTGATGGCCTCGCTCGTCCTCGGCGCCGGGCGCGAGCTTTCCGGGAGCGTGTGGCCAGCTGCATGGGGCCATGCACTGGTCAATTCCGTCCTCGTCTTCGCGACCACCGCCTTCGTCACACCCGCGACGCAACTTCCCGATTCAGCGTTCTGGGTGTACAAGGCTCTCGGCTGGGCGGTGTGGGTGGGTGCGGCGGCGGGGATGCTTGCTCTCCGACGGCGCCTCCTCATCGCACCCGCGCGAGACGTCACCGGGCGCAGCCTCGACGAAACCGAGGATGCGCTGCTGGAAGCGATGCGCACGAGCGATGTCGACGCCCTACGCGCTCTGCTTGCCGAGGATCTGCGCTTTCGCCCGCCCGACGGTTCAGTGGTCGATCGCGCAGCCGATCTGCACGCACACGCTTCCGGAGCACTGAGGTTCCTGCAGATCGAGGAAACGCATCGAACGACGGAGCAGCAGAAAGGGAGGGGAAGCACAGTGTCGCGGTCACGGGTTCACCTTGTCGACCGCGGGCGCATCGCGGAGGCGACGATGACCTATCGCCGTTCGTGGGCGATCGTCGGGGGCCGCTGGCAGGTCGTCGCAGGCAGCGCCGAGATTGTGAACGACGAGGAAGCAGTGGATCCGTGACTACTCACGCTGAAACAGCTCCTCCGCCCACTGCGAGCAACTCCGATCGCCAGTACGCGTTGCAGCAGGTGCTGGGGTCCTACGCCTGAGGCGTCCGACGCGCCACCAGGGCCGGGATGACGTGCTCGACCAGCATGGGTGAGAGCGAGGCGTCCGCGGCGTAGTCGCACGCGGGATCGATCGGCAGCCAGCGCAGCTCCTCGATCTCGGCCGACGCCGCCGGCTCGCCCGGCAACGGCGCAGCGAACACGTCGGACGCGATCCTCAAGCCGGGTTCGTTGGCCGCCCCGGCTGTCCAGTGGCCCAGGAGCCACACGGCAGCGGGGTCGAGGGCCAGTGACACCTCTTCGGCCACCTCGCGCAGGACGGCGTCCAGGTGCGTCTCGCCCGCCTCGACCTTGCCGCCAGACAGCATGAACCGCGACGTGCCGCGCTTGCGCACCAGCAACAGCTGCCCGAGCCGGTCGAGCAGCGTGCACGACACGACGAAGAAGTCGGGCGCCGGGCCGGTCGGGGAGTCCACGGCGTCCATCCAACCTTGTCCGCGGCCCCTCTGCGAACGTGACCCGACCTCTGGGCACTGTCGGCGGCAGGGGCTAGGGCGCCGCCATGGCGTTCCTCGGTTGGCCCGTGCTCCGCCAGGTCGCCACGCGCGACTGGCTGGGCCGCGGGCCGTCCGTCACCTCCCCGACCACGGCCGAGGCGGGCGCCCGTACCTCTACGGCCGACCGCGTCGCGCAGAGCGTGTGCCCCTACTGTGCGGTCGGCTGCGGCCAGCGCATCTTCGTCCGGGATGGGCATCGCCTCCCTCGGCGGCGCGACGCTGGACAACGAGGAGAACTACCTCATCAAGAAGCTGTTCACGGCGGCCGGCGCGATCCAGATCGAGAACCAGGCGCGCATATGACACTCCGCCACGGTCCCCGGTCTGGGGGCCTCGTTCGGCCGGGGAGGCGCCACCCAGTCACTCCAGGATCTCGCACAGTCTGACTGCATCGTCATCCAGGGCTCCAACATGGCCGAGTGCCACCCGGTGGGGTTCCAGTGGGTGACCGAGGCTGGCTGCCCTACCTGGCCGAGCTGCAGCCGGAGATGTTCTGCGAGGTCTCTCCCGAGCTGGCGGCCGAGCGCGACCTGGTCAACGGTGGCTGGGCCACCCTGGTGTCGCCGCGGGCGGCCATCGAGGCACGCGTGCTCGTCACCGACCGGATGCGCCCGCTGGCCGTCAGGGGCCGGACCGTCCACCAGATCGGCCTGCCCTACCACTGGGGCGTGGGCGGGCATGCTGTGGTGGAGGGCGACGCCGCCAACGACCTGCTGGGGCTCGCGCTCGACCCGAACGTCCAGATCTAGGAGTCCAAGGTGGGTTCGTGCGACATCAGGCCCGGACGCCGACCGCGCGGCCCCGCGGTGCTCGAACTGGTGGCCGAGTACCAGCGTCGGGCCGGGCTCACGCCCGACACCTCGAAGGAGGCCTGATGGGGTTCCGCAAGGGGTTCTTCACCGATACCTCCATCTGCATCGGCTGCAAGGCCTGTGAGGTCGCCTGCAAGGAGTGGAACCGCGTCCCCGCGCGCACGGACGCCGACGGCCCTGCCTGGCAGGGGTCGTCCTACGACAACTCCGGGCACCTGGGCGCCAACACCTGGCGGCACGTCGCGTTCATCGAGCAGGGCCCCGACCAGCTGGCCCGCGCCAAGGCGTCCGGCGCGGTGCTGCTGGGGATGCCGAAGCGGACGGCTGAGCCCACCCGGCTGGCTGAGCCAGTCGAAGCCCCCGCCGAGCCGGTCGGCCTGCCCGCCGTCCGCTGGCTGATGAGCTCGGACGTCTGCAAGCACTGCACGCACGCGGGGTGCCTGGACGTGTGCCCGACGGGCGCGCTGTTCCGCAGCGAGTACGGCACGGTCGTGGTGCAGGCCGACGTCTGCAACGGGTGCGGCTACTGCGTGGCCGCCTGCCCGTTCGGTGTCATCGAGCGCCGCGAGAAGGGCGTCGTCGAGATCGGCGACGGCACGCAGGAGCCGGTGCCGAACGGAGGCGTCGCCCAGAAGTGCACGCTCTGCTACGACCTCCTGCGCGACGGCCAGACCCCGGCCTGCGCGCAGACGTGCCCGACGACGTCCATCAGCTTCGGCGGCCACACCGACATGGTCGCCAAGGCGCGGGCCCGGCTCGCGACGCTGCATGAGCAGGGCCACACGGAGGCTCGCCTCTACGGCGCCAACCCCGACGACGGTGTCGGCGGCACCGGGTCGGTGTTCCTCCTCATGGACGAGCCCGAGGCCTACGGGCTGCCGCCCGACCCCGTCGTGACCACCCGCGATCTGCCCCGCATGTTCACCCTCGCCGGCATGGCGGGCACCGCCATGATCGGCGTCGCCCTCGGCGTGTTCGCCGCGTTCGGGAGGCCCTCGTGACCACCAGCCCCTTCGACGCCGACCGGCCCCCCGAGCCTCCCCGCGACGGACGCCGGCGCCGTCGCCGGGCCGGTCGCCGAGGCGACCCGAACGCGACCGTCCCGGACGCCGAGTTCCGCTCCTACTACGGCCGCCCCATCGTCAAGCAGGCGCCGTGGGGTCACGAGATCGCGTACTACCTGTTCCTGGGCGGGCTCGCCGCGGGGTCTGGCCTCGTCGGCGCCGGGGCGCACCTGACCGGGCGCCCCACCCTGCGCCGCAACGCCCGGCTGGGGGCGCTGGCGTCCGTCGGGCTGGGCGGGGTGGCGCTCATCGCCGACTTGGGGCGTCCGGAGCGCGCGCTCAACATGATGCGGACCGCCAAGGCCGATCCGCCGCGGCGCCTCGTGTAGACCTGGGTGGCCGCCTGGCACAGCGAGGAGACGACCCTGACCTGGGAACTCGTCGAATACGTCGGGCCGCTCACCGGCCTGACCCTAACTCACGACTGCACCGGCGCGCAGCACACCGCCCGCGACATCGAGGGCACCGGCAATGCCGAGCAGGGCGGCGGCGGGTGGCCGTGGATCCTCGCCGGCCTCAAGACCCACCTGGAGACCGGTCGCCAGATGGTCGGCTCCGGCTCCTGAGCTGGGCGGCAGGAGGGCCGCTGGCCACTTCGGGCGACATGCTGCTCGAAGTGGCCAGCCTCCGTTGGCTCGGGCAGTCCAGGCAACGGGGCGCTGGCCATTCTGGGCGAAGTGCTGCGCGAAGTAGCTAGCGCTTGCCCGTCCGGGCCCGCAGGAGGCAGGGCCCGTCACTTCGGGCGAATTGCTGCGAAGTAGCGAGCGCCCTCCGGCGCGCTGAGGCTCGTGACGCGCGCTACTCACCGGACGGGCGCAACCGCGCGGCCGTGGTGCGGGCCAGGTCGTCGAGCACGGCGTCGAGCAGCGCGTCGTCACGATCCACCAGCCACGCGATGCCGAGTCCGAACATCGCGCCGAGCAGCTGCTCGGCCAGCAGCGGCACCGGCGCGTCCCACTCGCCGCTGCACCGCCGGGCCAGATCATTCAGCAGGCGCTCGGCGCCGGCGCGGTACTCGGCCCCCGACTGCTGAATCAGGTCACGCAGCGCCGGGTCGCGCGCGGCCATGAGCGTCAGCTCCTGGAGCACGAGTTCGGTCTCCGGGTCGTCCTTGATGCTCGCGGCGTAGGCGCGAAATGCGGCGCCGAGCACCTGCCCCGGCGTATCGCCCGATTGCCCGGCGCGGGCGAAGTAGTTCACCGCGTGCTCGGTGTCGGCCACGATGACGGCCTGCAGCATCGCCTCCTTGGAGGAGAACGCGTAGTGCACCGACCCGTGCGACACCCCCGCCTCGGTGGCCACCGCCCGGGTCGTGACCGTCCAGGCTCCGTCTCGCCGCATCACCCGCAGCGCCGCCTCGGCGAGCTCGGCCCGTCGCTGCGCGACCGGCATCTGCTTGCGGCGAGCGGTCATCGGCGCGCGGAGACGGTCCGCTCGGCGGTCTCGGCCGGTTCTGCAGCCTCTACCGATTCGGTCGGTTCGCGGGTGGCAGTCGCCCCGGGAGTGTCCCCGTCGGCCGCGACTGCGCGCTGGGCGTCCGCCAGACCGAGCTCCTCGCGCGTCACCAGCCAGCGGCCCGCAACGACGCCCGCCAGCAGCAGCACCGCCACACCAACCGCCATCGTCACGTTCATCCCGGCCAGGAACGCGTCGGCGGCGCTCGCGCGCAGCGCGTCCCCCACTCCGGCGGGGAGCGTGTCGGCCAGTTCGTAGGCGGCGCCGAGCGTTTGGCGGGCCGCGCTCAGCTGCGCGGCGCTCACGCCGGGCACGTCGTCGAGTCCGCGGGCGTACACCGCCAGCCCGATGGTGCCGAGCACCGCGGTGCCCATCGCGCCGCCGAACTCGTACCCCGTCTCCGAGATGGCGGACGCGGCGCCCGCCCGCTGTGGTGGCGCCGCGGTGAGGATGACGTCGTTGGTCAGGGTCTCGGCCAGGCCGATGCCGAGGCCGAGCAGCACCGAGGCGAGCGGGAACACGGCGATGCCGGCACCGTCGTTCAGGCGGGTGGCCACGGCGAATCCGGCTGCGCTGATGAGCAATCCGAGCACGACCACGCCGCGCACGGGCAGCACGCGGGCCAGCGCCGGCGAGGTGAGCGCGCCCACCACCGTGGCGATCGCCAGCGGCAGCAGCCACATTCCGGCGAGCGCAGGGTTCATGCCGTGCACGAGCATGAGGTACTGCGGCAGAAAGAACATCGCCCCGACCAGCGCGAACACCGCCAGCACGTTGGTGGTCACCGCGCCGGAGAAGCCGGGCTCGGTGAACAGCCTCACGTCGATCATGGGGTTGGCCAGGCGGCGCTGGCGGCGCACGAACACCCACAACAGCGCGACGCCGCCGACGAGCGTGAGCGCGACGGGCCAGCTCGGGTCCTTCACCGCGGTCTTCAGCGCGTAGACGACGCCGAGCAGCCCAGCGATGACCAGCAGCGCGGAGGCGGGGTCGAACGGTCCTGGGTGAGGATCCCTCGACTCCGGCACGAGCAGCGCGCACGCGAGCACGAAGACGAGCATGATCGGCGCGTTGATGAGGAACACCGAGCCCCACCAGAACTGCTCGATGAGGGCGCCCCCGAGCACCGGGCCGATCGCGGCTCCGCCGGAGAACGATGCAGCCCAGATCGCGATGGCGATGCGCCGCTCGCCGCGCTCGGGGAAGATCGAGCGCAGCAGCCCCAGGGTCGAGGGCATCAGGGTCGCGCCGCCCAGGCCGAGCAGCGCGCGGGCGGCGATGAGCATCTCCGGCGAGGTGGCGAACGCGGCCATCACGGAGGCGAGCCCGAAGAGCGGGGCGCCGATGAGCAGGAGACGGCGGCGCCCGATCCGGTCTCCGACGCTGCCCATGAGCACGAGTAGTCCGGCCAGCAGGAACGAATAGAGGTCGAAGATCCACAGCAGTTGCGTGGACGTCGGCTTGAGATCCGCGCTCAGGGCCGGCACGGCGATGCCGAGCACGGTCATGTCGATGCTGATGAGAAGCACGGGCAGGATCAACACTGCCAGGGCGGACCAGCGGCGGGCGGCGGACACGGGGCACCTTCGCCTTCTGTGCGACGGAGTGGGGTCGCCGACCAGTGTGACAAAGTTTGGCCATATGGCCAAACTTGTTCCGGCTCAGAACGTGAAGCGGGTGCAGTCGGTGGGGAAGTCGAACCAGGCCATGGCCCGGCGCGGCGTGATGATGCGCAGACCGCCGCCGTCTTGACCGACCCAGGCGTCGGGCTCCGGGGCGTAGCCGGCGTCGGCGTACTTGCCGAAGGCCTGCGTCAGCCGCACGCCAAGATCGTCGGGTTCGGCTCGGGTGGCGTGGGATTCGCCCTCGATGATGACGACCTCGGTGCCGCTTTCGAGCGTCAGCGTGACCGCCGGGTTCTTCTCGACGTTGCGTGTGTGCCGGGGCGACAAGGGCTGTAGCTTCCCCGGTTGCGACCGGCCACCGTCCTGGTGCCAGGCCCACCACATCCGCCACTGGATCGACGGCGGCGTGACAGACATCGACAACCTGACCCTCCTCTGCGAACGGCACCACCACGTCGTGCACACCCGCGGCTCCACCGCCACCGCCACCACCGCCGCAGTTGGCTGGCCCATCCCTGCCCGTGGACACGCCCGAACACCCGCCGCTCAACCCATCGCCCTACTCACCCGACTCCACCGACGCGCGGCGCTGGACGGCGAATCGCCGCGCAACGAGCCAGCCGACGGGCGGTCCGGTCGCGGGCTGAGCGATGATCCCAGACGCCGGGTCAACAGATGACCGACGAGCGGTGCGCGGCCTTGGCTGTCGACCCCGGCCTGGATCAGGGTGTGAGGCGAGGCTGGCACGCGAAAGGGCCGCTGCGGCTCGTGTCGAAAACGGCAGTCTCCGGGTCCGCAACCAGCCACGTGCGAAGAGATCGTGTACCGCAGAAGCCGATTCGCGACCGGTCCCCCCGCGGAGCCAGCCGCAGCACCAGGTGTCGACGGGCCGCTCGGTCAAGCGGCGTTTCGCCTGCGCTTCCCGCATACTGAGGTGGTGGGGGCCACCGAACAAGGGTCGTCGCGGCGCCGGGGGGCCGACGATCCGATCACGACCAGCTTCACCGGGGACGACCTCGACGACGTCAGCCTCCGTGGGGATTCGCATTCACGCGAGCCGGTCATCGACGCCGCTCGCCAGGCCGCCACAGGGCAACGAGCCGCAGCGCACGCCATCGAATCGCGGGCCGCCGAGGCGGGGGCCCTCGAATCGAGGGCCAGTGAACCGGGGGCCAGGGAACCGGGGGCTCGTGAACTGAGGGTCAGCGAACCGAGGGTCAGCGAACCAAGGGTCAGCGAAGCGACTGCCCCCGACTCGGAAGTCGTGGACTCGGCCGCCAGCGGTGACACGGCCGCCTATGCACCCGACTCTGCCGATGCGCCCGGTTCCGCTGCGCCACGGATCATCAGCCTCGATGTCGCTCGCGGGCTCATGCTCGTCGTCAGCGTGGCGGTCAACGCGTGGATCACCGCGCCGGCCTGGTTCGAGCACGCCCCGTGGCAGGGGGTGCACCCCGTCGATCTGGTGTTCCCAACGTTCGTCGCGCTGAGCGGCGCGGGCCTAGCGTTCGCCTACTCGCGCCGCGTGCCGCTGCGGCCGATGGTGCACCGCGTCGTCGTGCTGACGCTCGCGGGCTTCGCCTACACCGCGCACGCGCAGTACTTGGCCACGGGAGGCCTTGACCTTGGCACTTTCCGGGTGCTCGGCGTGCTGCAGTTCTACGCCGCGCTCGTGCTGCTCGTCGCCCTGGCACACCTGCTGGTGCGCCGCTGGTGGGCCTGGCCGGTGTTCACGATCGTGCTCGCGGTGGCCTACGCCTACGCGCTGAGTTGGTTTGCCGCGGGCTGCCCGACCGGTGCGCTGACGCCGCAGTGCAACCCCTCGGGGGTCGTCGATCCTGCCGTGTTCGGCGCCGAACACATCTATCGTCAGGGCAGATTCGGGCACGATCCGGAGGGATTGGTCGCGCTGGTGGGCGCCCTGGTCGTCGCCTCGGCCGGGGCGAGCATCGGGCATCTGGTGAAGTCGTCGCGGCTGCCCACCGCGCGGCTGCTCGCGGTCGGGGCGCTCACGCTGGCGGCCTTCGCGGGTGTCGCCGCCGCCACCGCGCCGCTCGCGCCGCCCATGAAGCGGTTGTGGACCCCCGCATTCGGGCTCGGCGTCGCGACCGCCTGCGGGGCCGTGCTCCTGCTGCTCTACCTCGTGCTCGACCGTCCCGGCCGACAGCCTCGCGGCCAGGTCGCGAGCGTCGTCACCTACCCGCTGATCGGGCTCGGACGCAACAGCCTGCTCGTCTACTTCGGCTCGCACGTGCTGATGACCACGCTCGTGCTGCTCCCCCACGGCGCCAAGCGCCCCGACTCCCTCGCCGGCCGCCTCGCCGCCACCGCGCCCGGTGGCATCGACGAGGCCTTGTGGCTCGTGCTGCTCGCCGTCGCCGCCTGGACCGCGCTTGCCGCTCTGCTACACCACCACGGCCTCTACCTGCGCCCTTCCGGTGGTCGCCGCCCCCGCGCCGCCCGGAGTGACAGCGAAAGTCAGCCCTTGACGAGCTTGTAGCCGGCGCCCCGGACGGTGACGATGTGGTCAGCGCCGATCTTGGCGCGTAGGCGCTGCACATTAGCCTCCACGACGTGCGGGTCGCCCCACGCCGCGTCGCCCCACACCAGGTCGAGCAGCTGCGGGCGAGAGAGCACCCGGCCCGGGTGGTCGAGAAACGCCTCGAGCAGGCGGAACTCGGTGTTGGAGAGCGCGATCGGCTGCTCGCCGCGGCGCACGACCATGCCGGGGCGGTCGATGCGCAGGTCGCCGAGGGCCACCTGCGAGCCGTTCTCGGCTACGCGGCCGCGTCGAAGCACCGTCCGAAGGCGGGCCGCCAGCACGTCGCCGTCGAACGGCTTGACGACGTAGTCGTCGGCGCCCGCCTCGAAGCCGGCGAGCTGGTCGTGCGGCAGGTCCCGGGCGGTCAGCACCACCGCGGGCACGGTGCACCGCTCGCGGGCGCGGCGCACGAACGTGATGCCGTCCATGCGCGGCTCCGCCTTCTCGCGCCACAAATGGCCGCCTACACCGCCGTCCTCCTCTCGGACACCGCGACGCCCCTGTGGCACGAGTCGCACCGCGAGCTGCCGTTCCTGTTCGTGTCGTCGGGCCTGAGCGCTGGGTGCGGGCTGAGCCTGATTACGACCTACGCGTCGATCATCCGCACGATCACGGCGCGTGACTACGTGTTCAAGAAGGGCACCGCGCTGGTGCCGACGTGGCTCGCGTTCGCCGTGACCCGCCTGCTGGAGGAGCACTTCACCCGGCTGGTCGACTACCAGTTCACCGCCGAGATGGAGGACGTGCTCGACGAGATCGCCGCCGGCTCGGCCGACCGCGTCGCGACGCTCAAGGAGTTCTACTTCGGCCCCGAGGGCGAGGGCGGCTACGAGGGCCTGCAGTCGCTGGTCGAGCACCTGGGCGAGATCGACGCGCGGGCGCTGTCGACGTTCCACCCCGTCGGGGGCGAGGAGTCCGGCATCGCGGTGCGCGTGGGTCGCTACGGCACCTACATCGAGGACGCCGACGGCAACCGGGCCAACGTCGAGGAGGACCTGCCGCCCGACGAGCTGACCGTCGAGAAGGCCCAGGAGCTGCTGGCGACCCCGGCCGGCGCCGAGCGCGAACTCGGGGTGGATGCGGCGTCCGGCAAAGCGGTCGTGGCGAAGAACGGGCGGTTCGGCCCCTACGTCACCGAGGTGCTGCCCGAGGGCTCGCCCAAGACGGCCAAGCCGCGCACGGCGTCGCTGTTCAAGGACATGTCGCTGGAGACCGTCACCCTCGACCAGGCGCTGCAGCTGATGAGCCTGCCGCGCGTGGTCGGGGCGATCGACGGCGAGGAGGTCACCGCCCAGAACGGCCGCTACGGCCCGTACCTGAAGAAGGGCACCGACTCCCGCTCGCTGGAGAACGAGGACCAGCTCTTCACCGTGACGCTGGAGGAGGCGACCGCGATCTTCGCCCAGCCGAAGACGCGCGGACGCCGCGCCGCCGTCGCGCCACTGAAAGAGCTCGGGAACGA